>CAYTOO010000019.1:0-20716 GCA_964439545.1 uncultured Oscillospiraceae bacterium
CTCTCTGTGCAGGGTCTCCATCATCACGTCGCGACGCTTACGATAGACCTCACGAATCTTGTTAACATGGGCATCCAGATCGAACATATCGATCCACTTGGCAGTCTCCATCTGACCGATGGTGGAAGCCTGCAGAGAAGCAGCCTGCTCCATGAAGTTATACTTAGCCAGGATCTCATCCTCGGCGCAAACCCAACCCAGACGATAGCCGGGAGCCAGGATCTTGGAGAAGGTACCCAGATAGACGACTAAGCCCTTGGTATCCAGGCTCTTCAGTGCGGGCATGTACTCGCCCTCAAAGCGCAGTTCGCCATAGGGGTTATCCTCAACAACGGGGATCTCATAGCGATTGATGATCTCCATGAACTTATGACGACGATCCAAATCCCAAGTACGGCCGGTGGGGTTCTGGAAATCAGGGATAACGTAGATCATCTTGACCTTTTCGGTGGTGGCCAAAATTTTCTCCAACTCCTCCATGATCATGCCGCCGTCATCAGTGGGAACCTCAATAAAGGTAGGCTCAGCAGCCTTAAATGCGTTCACGGCACCCAGATAAGAGGGGCTCTCCAGCAGCACGACGTCGCCGGGGTTCAGGAACACGCGGGCGGAGAAATCCAGACCCTGCTGAGAACCGGAGGTGACCAGGATGTGATCGGCATCGGTCTTGATGTTATTCTTAGCCAGCATACGATCAGCGATCTGCTGACGCAGACGGGGATAACCCTCGGTAGAAGAATACTGCAGAGCAGTACGGCCCTGTTCCTTCAGAACGGCCATGGAGGCTTCCATAACCTCTTCAACAGGGAACAGCTCGGGAGCGGGCATACCACCGGCGAAAGACATAACCTCGGGACGGCCAGCCAGCTTCAGCAGCTCACGGATGGCGGAGCCCTTCAGCAGGTCCATTCTACTTGCAAACTGTACCATAAACTTTTTCCTCCTGAAAATTTTTTATTCCAACTATGCGTTGTGTTGTCCTCATAAGAACCCAAACTACTTCATTATTAAACCACACTTTTTTCTTAAAGTAAATATTCGATTTTAGTCAAAGCGACGAAAAAACGTTAATAATTTTCTTTTTGGTAAACTTCACAAAAACGAGAGATGTATTTCTGTGAAAGTCGCTGAAACAAAATTTCGTTAATTTTATTGAATCGTAACAGTCACAGTACCGCACCTCGTTTTGGCATTAACGCTCGAAGGCAAATCGCCATCTAAGAGGAGATAGACCTGCGTACTTGTGATTCCTCCTGAACCGGAATTCTCTGCGCTGGAGAGCGTAATTTCGGAAGGGGTCAGCGCATCTTGCTCTTCATCTACAAACGTTCCTTCAATGTTCTCAAATCCGTCAGCGGGAGCATAGGAGAAGTCTGCAGTAATGGCAGCGTTAGAGTGGTTGACCACGGTAATGCTGTTGTTTTCGAAGCTCCAGCTTGCAGGCTGCGGGTCCTCATATTTGTGTTCCTCCGTGTTCCATGTACCCTTTGAAGCGGCAGTATAAGTGAACTCCATGGATTCCCAAGTAATATCTACGCTGTAGATGGTCGTGGGAGATTCGCCTTCTTCATAAGTTGCATACACAGAATGACTTTCGCTCTCGCTATTCGGTGTGGAGGTATCTGCAGCTGTGCCACTGGTGGGAGTAAAAACAAAGTAACCGTAGAGGATGGTGGAAGTGGTGTTTGTACACAGAGCTTCACCTTCGATACCTTCCGGGAAAGAGAATGTTGCGTTTGTAGGGATGCTGCCTGCATTAACGAAAAAAGTGGCAATGTAGGATTTTTGTTGGTACACTCCGCTCGCAGATGAAGTATTTTGGCTGAAAGTACCGTAAGCTTCGATTGTTGTGATAGTAGAGATTTGTGGAAGTACTGCGCTGTCATAGATTTTTTGAACAGTACCTGAAGCATTGCTCAAAGATGTACTATTTGAGGTGATCAATAACTGCGTAGGGTTAATTTCATCACCGACTTTTGGAGGTGTGAATGTTATTGATATAACGCTATTATCTTCAGCGAAAGCAGTAATACACATCATGGAGAGCAGCATTACTGCGGTAAGAATAATTGAAGTAAATTTCTTCATATGTCATTCCTCGATTTCTGTTTCTTTCTCTCGATTATTTTACATCAATAACAACGCCTTCTATCTTGGCATTGACAGCTAATGGATCTCCGTTGTCGTCATAAAACTGCACCAATATCTCGGCATCATATCCGCCCTTCTGCAGGGGGATCCCATCATCCGGCAGTGAGAGAGATGTCAGTAGGCGTCCCGGAGGCAAGAGTCCGCTTTGGAGAACAACAGTATCCTGTACTACAAGAAAAATTGCTGCATCATGGAGAGACTTTCCGGGGTTTTCAAAGTATAGCGTTGCCTTCTTTGCAGTTAAATCGATGGTGACTTCTTTTGCATAGTTTAAGCTTACGCCACCGCCATCGGTGGGAGAGTCCAGCTTGTCCTCGCCATTGTCGCTAATGGCTGCATTTTGATCGACTTCAACAGGCGCCCGATCAGGTAAAAGTGGTTTGTTATCAATGCATTTCCACAGGATCAGCATACCCGCCACCACAATGGCCACTACGACAACAACAATGCGTATCAGCTTTGCGGTTGTGTGCATTTTTTTGCTCCTTTCGAAAAAATATACAAGAATGAGAGTATCACATTTACTTATAGGAATCAAGAAGCATATTAAGGGGAACATTAGAAAAGCGAGGTCAGCTGCGGCTGACCTCGCTTTTCTAGTGATTACTTATCAAAGCTCGGATTCACATAGTAGACATTTTTCTGATCCATTTTCTCCTTAGCAAGGCGTAATCCTTCGCCGAAACGTTGGAAATGGACGATTTCGCGAGCCCGCAGGAACTTGATGACATCGTTGACATCAGGGTCATCGGAGAGACGGAGAATGTTGTCGTAGGTGACGCGGGCTTTCTGCTCTGCGGCCAAGTCCTCAGTGAGATCGGCAATCAAGTCACCCTTGACGGCCATAGATGCCGCGCTCCACGGGAAACCGGAAGCCGCCGTGGGGTAGACACCGGTGGTATGATCCACAAAGTAGGCATCGAATCCTGACGTTTTGATCTGATCTTCCGTCAGATTGCGGGTCAACTGATGGACGATGGTGCCAATCATTTCCAGATGCCCCAGTTCCTCGGTGCCGATATCCGTCAGTAAGCCTTTCAGCTCCGGATAGGGCATGGAATAACGCTGGCTGAGATAACGAAGAGAAGCGCCCAACTCACCGTCTGGACCGCCGTACTGGCTAATGATCGCCGCTGCAAGCTTCGGGTTAGTGTTGGCGATCTTTACGGGGTATTGCAGCTTTTTCTCATAGACAAACATTTACTTTTTCCCTCCTTCATCCCAAGGCCAAGGATCGTCAAGCCAACGGAAAGAGTCCTCGGTAATGGTGGTCTGCGACAGTGGGCCATACATCTCCTCGTATCTTCTGCGACCTTCCTGCCCAAGGCGAATATAGTCCCAGTAGAGGTTCAACGCCTCTTGATCATTGCGATGGGTGGTGAGGTAAAGCCCCAGCTCTTCAATGGCGAAATCAAGAGCCATCAGCTCGGAAAGAGCTTGATTGACGGCAGGGAAACGGGTTTTCAATTCACGGTGGAAGGGGAGATCAAGGCCCGGGAACAATGTGCCCCGCTGAAGTGCCTCGCGGTTATTATACCGCTGCGGATTCTCTCCTTGCATGGGCACAAAGGGGAAGGCGAGGTGTGCACAGTTGTCGGGTAGTGATCCCGTACCGCTGGGGCAGCGTTGTGACGGTGTGTTATCGGGTCGTTGGCCAGACTGAGGAGGACGGGGCAGGGGAGAGGACTGCCGACCATCCCGCTCAGCGTTTGCCATAGTTCTTTCAATATACAACAAGGTTTGCCTCCTTTGAGCGTATTGTAAGCCGAATTCAGCTCATGCCAGTATATGCTCAAGGGTGTCAAAGGGGTTTTGCGCCAAAAAAATATTGACATTTATGAAGCGTTATTCTATACTAAGAATAACCGTTATTAAACTTTTTGAATATCGGGTGATGTGATGAATTATAAAGCATTGGTAATTGCGGCAAAAGTGCCGCAGAAAGCAAATGAATTCAAGCCGTTGATGCGCCTTGGCACATCAACGGTCATAGAGAATGTGATCCAGAATTTTAAAAGTGCCGATGTGACGGATATTACCGTTGTTACAGGTTACAAGACTGAGATTTTGGAAAGATATTTGGCGGGGAAGGGCGCTTCTCTGTGTTTTAACCACGCATACGCTGAATCGGATATGCTTTCTTCCGTCTGGTTGGGCTTGCAGCAAATAGGAGAGGATTTTGACTATGTGCTGATTACCCCGGGTGATGTGCCCTTAGTGAAGCCTGAAACGATTCGCGCCATGCTGAAGTGTCACGCAGAGGTGGTGCGCGTTTCTCTGGGCGGTAAGGCTGGGCATCCTGTGATGTTATCAAAACGAATTGCGATGGAATTGTTCAACTACCAACAAGACGGGGGACTCCGCAGTTTTTTGGAGCAGTATCGCGATGTGACAGAATACGTCGATGTAGACGATCAGGGCATTTTGTTAAAGGCCAACACGGAAGAGGATTATAAAAATCTCCGTAAGCTGGATATTGAGAATAAGAGTAACGGCGGTCTTTGGCTGGATATGCGGGTTTCCATCAACAAGAAAGAGTTCATTTTGACCCCCGAAACAGCGCAGTTTTTGAAGATGATCGATTGCACAGGCTCTCTGCGTATGGCCTGCAGCTCCATGTACATGTCCTACACAAAGGGATGGCAACTGCTCAACAGAATGGAAGAAGAGTTGGGTTACAAGCTGGTAGAGCGCATGGTTGGCGGCGAAAAGGGTGGTGGCAGTGAACTTACCGCCGAAGGGCGACAGCTTTTGGCACAGTATCACCACTTTATGGAGGAATTGACACAGGTTGCCAACGAACTATTTGCAAAGAACTTTTCAGGAGGCGCGCAATGAAAAAGCGTAGCATAATTTTCATTTCTATATTGCTTTTGCTGATGCTGTTCCTTGTGTCGTTGGCATTTGGTCGGTACAATGTGCCGCTGAGCGAAGTGGTCCGCATCTTGTTTGACCGCATTGTTCCCTTGGAGCAAACCTGGGCAGACACCATGGAAACGGCAGTAATCAATATTCGTCTGCCTCGCATTTTGTTGGCAATTATGGTTGGTTGCAGCCTTTCCGCAGCAGGCGCTGCCTATCAAGGTGTATTTCAAAATCCCATGGCATCGCCCGATTTGCTGGGCGCATCTTCTGGTGCGTGTTTTGGCGCAGCACTGGCCATTGTTCTTGATCTGCCCCGCGGTATGGTGACGGTATTTGCCTTTGCTTTCAGCTTTCTTACCGTTATGTTGGTGTCTGCTGTGGGAAGATACATCCGCGGCAGCCGCATTGTTAATCTTATCCTTGCGGGCATGATGGTAAGCTCCCTGTTCAGCGCCGCCACCTCTTATCTCAAACTGGCAGCTGACCCCTATGAAGAACTGCCCGCTATTACTTATTGGCTCATGGGCGGCCTGTCGGGCACGGCTATGAAAGATGTGGTCTTTGCCATCATCCCCATGTTGATTGGTTGGCTGGTACTATTGCTCCTGCGTTGGCGCATCAATGTGCTGACAGTAGGAGAAGAAGAGGCCATGACTATGGGTCTCAATACCCGCCGCATCCGCGCTTTTGTGATCTTAGCATCCACACTGCTGACGGCTGCCAGCGTGTCCGTCAGCGGTATGATCGGCTGGGTGGGTCTAGTGATTCCTCACCTGTGTCGTAAACTGGTTGGTAATGACTATCGCTGTTTGATGCCTCTTGCCATGGTTTGCGGTGGTATCTTCCTGCTGTTGGTGGATAACTTGGCGCGCAATCTCATTGCTACGGAGTTCCCTGTGGGTATCCTCACCGCCTTCGTTGGCGCGCCATTCTTCCTGTTCTTGATGACGAGAAAGGGGGGGAACACATGAGCCTTTCTGTTCAAAATATCAGCTTTTCCTATGGCGACAACCAAGTACTGAAGGATATCACCTTTGAGATCAACAAGGGCGAATTTTGGGCTGTCATCGGCCCTAATGGTGTCGGCAAAAGCACGTTGTTCCGTTGTATTCTCGGCCTATTACAGCCTGCCAAGGGCCGCGTTTCCATTGATGACCGCGACATCAACACCATGTCCCGCAAAGTTCTTGCCCAACGCATTGCGTATATCCCGCAAATCCATCGCCCCGTGTTCGGCTATTCCGTCCGCGATACGGTGCTGATGGGCACAACCCGCTATTTATCAGCATTTGAGCAGCCTAAGGCGGCGCAGCTTGAAAAGGCAGACAGCGTTCTGCGGATGCTGGAGATGGAGGACATTGCAGAGAAGAATTACGCTACCCTTAGCGGTGGTCAGCAGCAGATGGTGCTGATTGCCCGCGCCTTGGCGCAGGATGCGGAAATCTTGGTGATGGATGAGCCTACTTCCGCGCTGGACTACGGCAATCAGATGAAAATTTTGGCGCTTTTAAGAACTCTTGCACAGCGGGGCTATAGCGTAGTGGTGTCCACCCACAACCCGCAGCATGCGTTGGACTTTAGCGAGAAAGTCCTCGCCTTAGCACCCGATAAAAGCAGCGTGCAGGGTGAGGCAGAAGCGGTCATCGACAAAGAATTAATGCTGCATCTTTACAATATGGACGTGGAGTTTGTTGCCGCTGAAGGCAAAAAAGTGCTCGTGCCGCAGTATAGAGAGGATGGTGGATATGCACACATACCAATGGGGAAGTGAACGTGTCCGCTTTATGATGGACGCCTGCGAATACGGCGAGTATCATCACCAGTTGGCACAACTCCTTGCGCCCCATTTAGAGGGTGCTGCGCATGTGTGCGATGTGGGCTGTGGCTTGGGTTATCTCTCTTTAGAACTGGCGAAAGTTGTACCCCATGTGACCGCGGTAGAGGTGGATGAAGAGGCGATTTCTGTACTGCGAGAGAACTGCACAATGCGTGGGATCGACAATATTCATGTCCTGTGCAGTGATGCTTTTTCTATGGAGAAGAGCCAAAAATTCGACCGCATGATCTTCTGTGTTTTCGGCACGGTAGAGGAAGTATTGTCCATCGCTGAGAAACATTGCAGTGGTGATATTCTGATGATTACACGTAATGAAAAGCACCATCGTTTCTCCCATGAGCAGGAAGCGCTCCGCGATAGGAAGTATTCATTTGAGAACAAATGTTACGAGCTTCGCAAGCGCGGAATTCCTTTTGAATCCCAAGAATTTACGCTGGAATTCGGACAACCCCTCCGCAGCTTGGAAGATGCCGCCGCTTTCTATGCACTCTACAGTAAAAAGGGAAATCTTACCCAAGAAGAGCTGCTCGAACGCTTAGAAAAGACAAATCGGCAGGATTTTCCGTACTATCTGCCGAAAAAGAGTAACTTAGGCTTCATTAAAATTTCTTTGAAAGGATGATCTAAATGAAAAAGAAACGTTTACTTAGCCTTCTGCTGGCACTGATCGTGCTCTGTACCGCCTGCGGCAATACCGCAATCGCGCCTAATGGCGAAGTTGACAGCGGCAATCAGCGTATTTTCACAGACTCCTGTGGCAGAGAAGTTCTTGTTGACAAAGAGCTTACCAAAGTGGCAGTGTCCGGTCCTTTAGCACAAATCGTTGTGTTTGCTCTCGCGCCCGAGAAGATGGTGGGTCTTGCTTCAGAGTGGGACAGCATGGCTGAGGAATATTTGGCAACTGAGCATTATCAAATGCCTATTCTTGGTCAGCTCTATGGAGGCAAAGGTGAGATCAACTTGGAAGAGCTGCTTGCTGTCGCCCCTCAGATAGTCATTGACATCGGCGAAGCGAAAGAGGGGATGGCAGAGGATTTAGATGCCCTCCAGCAGCAGACAGGAATTCCTTTCGTCCATATCGATGCCTACTTGGAGAACACCGCGGAGATGTTTGGTATTGTGGGTGAACTACTGGGCGTTGAGGAGCAAGCAGAGAAGTTGGCAAATTACTGGACCACCCATTTTGACATGGTAAACAGCATCTTGGATGAAGTGGGAGAAAGTAAGGCGGATTTGCTTTACATCGCTGGTGATGAAGGCCTTAACGTTGTCGCCAACGGCGCATACCACAGCGAAGTCATTGATATGTTCTCTAATAATCTTGCCGTTGTGGAGAATCCCTCTTCGAAAGGTACGGGCAACGAAGTGGATATGGAACAGATGCTGATGTGGAATCCTCAGTATCTCATCTTTGACAGCGAAAGCATCTACGGCCAAGTAGCTGAACGCCCCGAGTGGCAGAACATGGATGCTGTGAAGTCGGGCCGTTACTACGAAGTACCTGCAGGGCCTTACAGTTGGATGGGTTTCCCCCCGTCAGTGCAGCGTATTTTGGGCATGATGTGGATGGAGCAGCTCCTCTACCCCGAATACTGTGATTTCGACCTCAAAGCAGCGGTGAAGGAGTATTATTCTCTCTTCTACCACTGCGAGCTATCGGATGCACAGTATGAGGCATTGGTTGCCAATTCCTTGGGCAAGGTCGGATAAGAAGATGAAGAAGCATATTTTTTATACAGGCCCCCGCGGCGTTGGCAAATCCACACTGCTGCAAAAGCGCTTAGCAGAATACAAGGGTACTTGCGCAGGTTTTCGCACAGTAAAAGTGCCCTGTAGTGATGGATTCACTGTCCATATGCTGCCCATTGATAATACCGCGCTGCCTACGAAGGAAAATTTTCTGTTCCACCGCAATAATAAGCGGGAGTATGGAAAGAATGCAGCGCGCTTTGATGCAATCGGCTGCCGCTTATTGAGCAATATTGAAGGTGCGGCATTGATCGTCATGGACGAGTTGGGTTCTGCCGAAAGTGAGGCTGAAGCGTTCCAAGCCCGCATTTTCGAACTGTTGGATGGCGATACACCCATCCTCGGCGTTTTGCAGGAGGGAGAGAGCGAGTTCCAGAAGAAAGTTGCCACCCATCCTAATGTGCAGCTTATCTATGTAACCGCAGAGAACAGAGATAACCTGTAAAATGACAAAAAGGAAGAGTTCGCTTGGCGAACTCTTCCTTTTTGCTTATTTTTGAATGATGCGTGCCTTTTTCAGTGCCATCACCAGCAGCGGGATCAGCACCAACTGTACGATGATACCGGGGATTGCATTAGCAATCGCGCCTGCCCAAAAGGCTACCCAAGTAAAAGAACTACCACTCAGACCAAGAATGATGACCTGCACTACGCCCCAAACAACACGACCAACAACCATTGCGCCGATGAGGGAGAGGTAGATATTTACTGTTTTCTTGGGCAATACACGATATAAAAGACCCGAAACAATACCATAGGTCAAGAGCTCGAAAGCCATGGCGATGGCAGTGAGGATCGGCGGCATGCCGAAGATCAAGTGCCGCAGCAGCGGTGCTACGAAGCCCACTGCGGCAGCCCACCATGGGCCACAGATGAAGCCTGCCAGCAGTACGGGTAAGTGCATGGGGCAGAGGGCGCTGCCGATCTGAGGAATTTGACCTGTGAGGAAGGGAAGCACCAGACACAGAGCCAAGCAGATGGCAGAATAGGTTAGATGACGGACGTGCATTTTGTTCTCGGAAACAACATACATAGAGAAACGTTCCTTTCCAATATGTTGCCGTCTTGAACGGAAAAGCATCTTGAAATGCGATTATGTGGTGGAAAATGTTGCGATTTTATTGGCTTGACCAATATAAGTTGAGATTTATTCCAACATGGATTTCAGCAGTTCCACCGCTTCATCCATGAGTTTACCTAGGCTGAGATTGGGGACACCCGCCACAATGTTGTTGCACTGGTTCACAGGCAGCAGCAACTTACGAGCGGGGCTTTGACCAACCGCAACCGCCATGGCGGGGGAGATCTCACCCATGAGAGAGTCAGCCGCCAAGATACCGATAGGGCCAACAACAATATCCGCTGTGCGGCAGGCAAACAGCACTGGATTCTCGCCTGTTGCCCCGTTATCTGCGCCTGCTTTCAGCATGGCAGAGGTAGCGATGGCATTCGTGCCCACAGCCATGATTTGGCAGGGAAGGGAAGCGGACTTGGCCCGCTCGATAAATAGCTGCCCCATACGGCCGCTCTGTCCATCAATGACAACAACTTTCATTCCTTGACCTCCCAAATCATACTGCACCGCGCCGCGGTATCAGTAGCTTCAAAATAGGTGTGTTCCAAAGGTATCCAAGTATCGAAGAAACGCTGCACCATGTCGGGCGTGTTACGCTTTTCGATGCGCTTACGCTGCAGCTGCGGCGTAATACGCAGGAACACGGAAAAATCGTAGAACTGCGCCAGTTGCGGATGCATACTGTACGCACCTTCGACAATATTCAGCCCCTTGGGGGCGATTTCAACGGCATGGCGCAGAGTGAATGTGGAACAATCAAATCGACGGTACTGCACAGCCTTTCCCTGAGAAAGAGGCAACAGGACTTCTTCAAGGAAACGCTCATGGTCGATGTTGCCGCCTGCTTGGGCAAAACGGTCCTTGGTGCGCTGCTCGGGACGGAGAAAGAAGTCGTCCATGTGGAACACATTGCAATCGTAGACCTCGCCTAAAAGTTGAGAAAGTGTCGTTTTACCACTTGCACTGCCGCCCTCGATGGCAATGAGAGCAGGGTACTTCTCTGCAGCCTGTGCCTCGATTTTCGCCATCAGCGGAAGCCATCGGGCGTATTCCTTCTTGATCACGCGATAGGCGGGAGCATAGGCATTGCGAAACACCTCGGAGTGGTGACAGGCAGGAAATCCTGCGCTGTGCCAAGCATCAATCTCTTGCTGTAACGCCTCGCAAGAAAAAGGAAATTCACCATTCTTTGCCATAGAAAGTGCAACATCTAACCGCGTTTCAAGGCTTTTCTCGTTGCTGCAGGGTTCTTGAGAAGAAAGGACCAACAGTTTTGCTACTGTATCAGCGGAAACGCCGAGTTTCTTTATATAACTCAAGTGAACATGACAAAAATCGCCGTCCAAATCTTCAATTTCTACTGTAGAATCTGTGCATTGGAGCATCTCTTCACAGATATAGTCAGCCGCGGCAGTAGGGGAGGCAATCAGATGCCCACAACCAAAAGTGCTCTGATGGAGAAACTTTAATATATCCCGCGGCTGCAGCAGGGGATAGCGGCTGAAATGATCTTTCAACAGCGTATAAGTAGTGGTGTTCTGGTACATGGCGAACCTTCTTAAAATTCTTATTGATTTATTATACAGTTTTTACCGACATTTGGCAATAGCTAACCATTTCCTATGGAAAAGAGGGGATTTCCTTTTAAGAACATCTGTGCTATAATGCGAATAGAAAGAGAATTGCCGTCATAGATTGCCCCGAAGGGGGCGATGGTGATGATTATTTTCTTGCGCAAACGGTGGATTTTACCTAGTATTTGCTTGCTTTTGTCGGCTGTGACGTTGATTTCAGTGCTGCAAGCAGGGAAGAGCGCGCCAGTAAGCGTTCACCACCCGTTGACCATGCCCACAACGCCTGTGTTTGTACTTGATGCAGGACATGGTGGTGCAGATGGAGGAACTAGTTCAGCGAGCGGTGTTTTGGAGAGCGACATCAATCTTGCCCTTACGCTGCGTATGAGAGATTTGTTCGCCCTTTTAGGACAGCCAACCGTATTGACCCGTAGTGATGAAAACTCCCTTGCTGATGATCCTTCCGACACCATTCGTCAGCAAAAGGTAAGCGACACGAAGAATCGTGTTACACTTATCAACAGCATTGAAAACGCCTGTCTTATCAGTATTCATCAGAACGCACTGGCGGGACACCCTTCAGTCCACGGCGCGCAGGTGTTCTATAACACTGTGGGCAGCAGTGCTGAGATTGCTGAAACCATGCAGCAAGCGTTGAATGCTGCAGTTAATGTTGGGAACGAGAAGGGGAAGAAGCCCATCAGCAAAGACATCTATCTTATGTCCCACGTCACTTGTCCCGCTGTTTTGGTGGAGTGTGGTTTTCTCTCCAACGCCGCCGAAACAGAATTATTACAAACGCCTTCCTATCAGATGCTGCTTGCTATGACCACCTGCTGTGCAGCGCTGAAAAGCTAGAGAATTTGAGGATTGACCAATGAAAAAGACGGTATATTTTTGTACTGAATGTGGCAACGAGAGTCCTAAGTGGGCAGGTAAGTGCCCCAGCTGCGGCGCTTGGAACTGCATGGTGGAGCAACGCTTTGAAAAGAGCAGCAGTGGAAGCAAAACCGCTGTTGCTGCACGTAATGTAAAGGCACTTCCAATCACAGCATTGGATACCCTTAAGGAGATCCGTTTCTCTACGGGAATGGGGGAACTTGACCGCGTATTGGGCGGCGGCGCAGTGAAGGGGTCACTGGTATTGGTAGGCGGTGCGCCCGGTATTGGCAAGTCCACATTGATGCTGCAGATTTGCCAGACGTTAGGGGAGAAGTGCAAGGTTCTCTATGTCTCCGGTGAGGAATCTACCCATCAAATTAAAATGCGCGCCCAGCGCTTGCAGGTGGATACGAAGAATCTCTTCGTTCTCTCTGAGACCCGCTTGAGCGATGTTTTGGAATGTGTAGACACGGAGCAGCCCGATGTGCTGATCGTGGATTCCATTCAGACTCTCTATAACGATGAAGCAGACGGCATCCCCGGCGGTGTGGGACAGGTAAAGCACTGCACCATGACACTGATGCAGCTTGCCAAGAGCCGCGATGTGACGGTGTTTGTCATCGGTCACGTCAATAAGGAAGGCGCCATTGCAGGCCCCAAAGTATTGGAACACATGGTAGACTGCGTGCTGTACTTTGAAGGCGATCAGCACATGTCCTACCGCATTTTGCGTGCAGCGAAGAACCGTTTCGGCGCAACCAATGAGATCGGCGTGTTTGAAATGATCGATAAAGGACTTAAAGAGGTAGAAAACCCTTCGGAAATGCTCCTTTCCGGTCGTCCTGTGGATGCACCTGGTACTTGTGTTACCTGTGCCATGGAAGGCGCGCGGCCTGTGTTGGCTGAAGTGCAGGCGTTGGTGGCCTCAGCAGCGGGTAACAAGCCTCTGCGTTCCAGTAATGGCTTTGATTATCAGCGTGCTTCCATGCTGCTGGCAGTGCTGGAAAAGCGCGGCAGCTTGAAGCTGAGCCAATGTGATGCCTACATCAACATCATTGGCGGCTTGACGTTGGAAGAGCCTGCCGCTGACCTTGCCGCTGTGGTGGCGATAGCCTCCAGTTATTTGGACAAGCCTGTGCCCAACGATATGGCAGCGATTGGCGAGATCGGCCTTTCCGGCGAGGTGCGCAGTATTACCCATTTGGAGCAGCGCCTCAGTGAGGTGCATCGCCTTGGCTTTACCAAGTGCATCGTACCGGCTCATAGGGTAGGGGAGGTACGTGATTTCCCCGGACTAACTTTGATTCCTGTGGAGAACATTCGCCAAGCGTTGCGCGTCTTTGGTAACAATTGAATGATAAAAGCAGACGATTCTAAGTGAATCGTCTGCTTTTTAGTTACTTCTTATCGTGGCGATGCTTCAGCTCATAGTCCAAGCGACCAAGGAAATCAGTAGGTTTCTTCTCAGGCTTTTTCTTTTTTGCCGTGCCATTCTTTTCCTTCACACGCTCAATGGCAGCTTGCTGTGCGGCGCGCTTTTTGTTTTCTTTCTCTTTTTCGTAGGCCTCGACATCTTTTTTGTACTTCTCGGGATGACGTGCCCAGTCAATGCGATAGTAGGTGAGACCGCCAATCAGCAGGATACCAACAATGATGACACCATAAAAAAGGAAATTATAAAAACCGTCCATAAGCGCCTCCATAATCTCTAGTCTAATATTGGAAATTAGTATACATGAAATCTTTGTTACATGCAAGTAAATTTTCCTTGAACGGAAAATTGCAAAAATTTTTCCTTTAGAGGTTGTTTTTGAAATTTTAGGCGTGTATAATTATCGTTGGTGTGCATGGCACATTCGGAACAAATAAAGATAAATTATCGGGAGGCAGTCTATGTTTACCAATTTTAAAGATTTGGAGGCCTATGTTCTGGCCCAGAATACCAAGAAGCGCATTGCTTTGGCTAACGCCCACGACGAGCCCGCTTTGAGCGCCGTTGTCAACGCTAAGCGCAAGGGTGTTGTTGAGGGTACTCTGATCGGTAAGGAGCCCGAGATCATCGAGATGCTCCACGAGATGGGCGAGAATGAGGCTGATTACGAGATCATCCACTTCGACGGCGAGGAGTTGGAAGCCGCTAAGATCGCTGTCAAGTTGGTGAAGGAAGGTAAGGCAGATATCCCCATGAAGGGCATCCTGCAGACCTCCAGCTTTGCTAAGGCTATTCTGAACCGTGAAACCGGTCTGATTCCCGAGGGCGCACGCCGCCTCATGAGCCATGTGGGTATGTTCGAGTATGAGGGCCGCTTCGTCATGATCACTGACGCCGCCATCAACATCACTCCCGATCTGGAGACTCAGATTGGCATTATTGAGAACGCTCTGCCCGTGGCTCGCGCTCTGGGCAATGAGTGCCCCAAGGTCGCTATCCTGTCCGCTGTTGAGAACGTCTCTGAGAAGATGCCTTCTACCGTTACCGCCGCCACCATCACCGAGCGCGGTGTGGAAGGCTGCGTTGTTTCCGGTCCTCTGGCTCTGGACGGCGCTATCTCCATGGAGTCCGTGAAGCATAAGGGCATTGCCGATCCCGTTGCCGGTCAGGCTGACATCCTGCTGGTGCCTTTCATTGAGGTAGGTAACGCTCTGTATAAGGCTGTGACCTACATCGCCGGCAAGACCGTGGCTTCCGGTGTTTGCGGCGCTTCCAGCCCCGTCATCATCACCAGCCGTGCCGACTCTCCCGAGAGCAAGTATTTCTCCATTCTGCTGGCAGTCCTGCGTTGTATGAAGCAGTAGTAAATTCTAAAAATGATAAAACGGTGGACGAAAGTCCACCGTTTTTCTATAAATTATGACAATTCTTTAACTTTTTCAGCAGAAAAGGGGAGGGGAGTTATTCAATATCTCGCAGCAGTTCCTCAGGGGAGATTTTAAAGAATTTTGCAAGAGCAATGAGATTGCTTGTGCTGGGACCAAAAGCGCCGTTTTCCCATTTTGACACTGCCTGACGGCTGACCCCAAGTGCTTCAGCTACAAATTCTTGTGTCATTTGGCAGCGTTGACGATGTGTTTTGATAGCTATTCCAAGAGAGATAATATTGCTGTGCTTTTCGCGCCATGCATCGCCGCTACAGAGATATTTCAGAAGTGCGCGAACTACTAAAATAGAAAAGTTTCAAAATCACTTGCCAAACAGGGGAGGCTGTGATAAGATATATATAATTAAACAAAATAAAAATTTTGTTTAATTAAGTGGAGGTAAAATTGGGTTTTGGGAGGCCAAAAGGCTATTTTGGCGATTCCAAGCCCGATGGCTTATTTTAGCCGTCCAATAGAAATGATCGCAACGATACTTTCATCGTTTTACAAATTTCTATCGTCTCCATACTAGAGTTCGTTTTGCACTCTAAATTTAGTTTTATTAAATCTCTCTTTTTAAGGAGTAATTTATGGCTATTGATTACCGCTCACAATCTCCTAGAATCCTTGCAGATTTCTTAAGTTATCACGAGACGATCAAAGCACATTCTCAGCGCACGGTTGACGAATACTTTTTAGATCTGCGGAATTTCTTTCGTTATCTAAAACAAGTGCGTGATCCTGCGCTGCGGGACTTGCAGCTGGACGAGATCGACATTATGGATGTTGACCTTCCCCTAATCAAATCTGTTACCCTTTCGGATATCTACGGCTACATGACTTATCTGAGCCGAGATCGTCAACAATTTCACAATAGTGAAATTTCTAACAAAGGTTTAAATGCAGCCTCCAGAGCGCGAAAATTGGCCTCAATTCGCTCTTTTTTCAATTATTTGTGCAATAAAGTTCACGTTTTGGACGAAAATCCCTGTAAAGATGTGGATACACCCAAGCAAATGCGCTCTCTCCCCCGCTATTTGACGCTGCAGGACTCCCTTTCCCTGCTGGAATCGGTGGACGGAGCTCATCGTGAGCGTGATTTTTGCATTTTAACGCTGTTTTTGAACTGTGGATTGCGTATTTCTGAACTGATTGGTCTCAATATGAGTGATATACAGGATGAGGCTGTCCGTGTGCTTGGTAAGGGTAATAAGGTTCGCATTGTCTATTTAAATGAGGCATGTAAAGATGCACTGAACAAGTATCTTTCTGTGCGTCGCCCTATTACGGGTAAAGATCGTGATGCGCTGTTTTTATCGGCTAGGAACCAGCGTATTACCCGTGCTACGGTACACCATTTGGTAAAAAAACACATTGGCGCAGCGGGATTGGACAGCCAACAGTATTCTTCCCACAAGCTCCGTCACACGGCAGCCACGCTGATGCTGCAAAACGGCGTGGATGTAAAAGCTGTGCAGGAAGTTTTGGGGCATGAACACCTCAATACCACGGAAATTTACACCCACATTGACAACGAAGCGCTGCGCGTTGCTGCAAAGGCAAATCCCTTGTCACGAGTGAAGATGAAAGGAAAGATTGAAGATAAAGACGAGGAAGATTGAGTTCTTCCCCGTCTTTTTTACGCAAAATAGCCTTCAATATGCAGCAGCCGATACCGCTGATAGTTGTACGTATCCAATGGCCGACAATCGGCATCACTGCTGTGTGCAGCAACGAAAATGCGGCTTGGATCACCGCTGCCGTCAGCGGAGATCACCACTGGCGTATGCTGAAATACATCACCTTCGAACAGCAGCTGTATCATATCACCCGGTCGTGTCAACGTAAGATTTTGGATCGATGTGGCAATTGGTCCCGGTGAACTTTCGGGGCGTGTCAAGAAATTATAGAAAAACTCTACACCACTCCACGCAGGAGCACGATCATCAGCGCTACGATAGTACCAACCGAACGTAGGTGTAAAATTCATTACGCCTGTCCCTGCGTATAGGCATTGTGAGGCAAAATTGGTACAATCGCCGCCAATCTCTTCAAAGTCATAAAAGGCAGGATTGCGGCGATAAGCCCAGTAATGTGCATAGGCCACCGCATCCATCCGCCGATAAGGCAGTAAGATCATGGTTCACTCCTCCCCTACCCTATCCTATGCTGCACAATTTATTTTGGTGCGCAGGATACGGAGACTGTTCAGCACCGCCAACAGACAAACGCCTACATCGGCAAATACTGCCAGCCACAAACCCATGCTGGTCAGCAACGAGATAAGAAGAATTGCGACTTTAACAGTAATGGAAAACACGATATTCTGCTGCGCAATAACCATAGTGCGGCGCGCAATACGGATAGCCAAGGGCAAACGGGTCAGCTGATCGTCCATAATGACCACATCGGCGGCCTCCATGGCGGCATCGCTACCCAGTGCGCCCATAGCAACGCCCACATCTGCGCAGGCGAGCACAGGAGCATCGTTAATGCCATCACCTGCATAGACTATGCTGCCGCGCTCTTTCAGCGCCTTGAGGGCATCAACTTTCCCCTCAGGCAGCAGTTCAGCGTAGCAGTTATCCAAACCTACAGCCTCTGCTACGCGATCAGCAGCAGTTTTCACATCGCCGGAGAGCATGGTGATATCATGAAGTCCCATGGCGCGCAGCTGTGCAACCGCCTCGTGAGCCTCGGTTTTTACCGTGTCGTGATAGACAGTATCATTCTCAACAACACCTATAGTCAACGTGCCCGTCTTATCAAATGCGGCAATTTCTGTCTTAGCCAACAGCTCCAAATAGCTGCCGCCCTTTAAGAGAATGCCCTGTTTTCCCGCGCAACCGATGCCTGCAAAGAAGCTTAGCGGCACAGAGATCACCAGCGCACAAGGACAGGAAATTACAAGGAAAGACAGCGCTTTATGAATGAACTCGCTCCATGTACCAAGATTTAACAGCGGCGGAATTACCGCCAGCAATACTGCGGCAATGCAAACCACAGGCGTATAAATGCGGGCAAAACGGGTGATAAACTGCTCGGGCTTTGCCTTATTCTCTTGTGCCTCTTCCACCAGCGCCATAATGCGGCTGACAGAGGACTCACCAAAAGGCTTGGTGACCCGAATTTTCAGCGTTCCGCGGCCGTTGATGCAGCCGGAGAGTGCCTCATCTCCCACTGTCCACTCACGAGGGACAGATTCGTCTGTCAAAGGTGAAGTGTCTACCATGGAACTGCCTTCTAAAATTACACCATCTAACGGAATACGCTCACCGGCGCGAACAAGAATGACATCACCAACTGTAATATCTTCTGCCTTTACGGTTTCAATTTTATCACCATTTACGCGGTTCGCTGTATCGGGGCGCAGCGCAATCAAGGCGCGAATGGATGCACGAGAAGATGCCACAGCTTTCCCTTGCAGCCACTCGCCAAAGGTGTAAAGCACCATCACCGCCACACCCTCGTGATACTCTCCTACACAGAACGCGCCGACAGAAGCTACGGTCATAAGGAAATTCTCATCGAATACATGGCCACGGAAAATGTTCTCCACAGCCTCTTTCAGTACCTCAAATCCCGCCACCAAATAGGCGACAAGACAAAGTGCCAATCTAAAAATACCTTCGGGTAACAAGAAAGAAGCACCAAGAAGCACCGCTGCAATCACAGTACGAATGATAGGGCCTCTTCCCTCTTCCTCGTGGTGATGATGCTCGTGACCGTGTTCCTCGTGACAGCCGCAGCTGCTTTCGTGACAATGACAAGCCATGTTTATCCCTCCCTTTCTTCCATGATATGCGTAAAGGCCAGTGCAAAGATCTCATCGATGCGGGCATCATCCAAGGAATAATACACCACGCGACCATCTTTTCGACTCTTTACAAGGCGTGCCTGCCGCAGAATCCGCAGTTGGTGACTCACAGCCGATTGGGTCATATTCAGCAGCGCCGATAAATCGTTGACACACATTTCCTCAATGTGCAGCGCACAGATAATATGGCTGCGGGTGGAGTCGCCAAATACCTTAAACAGCTCCGAAACCTCATAAATAGGTTCTTCCTGAGGCATTTTCTCTTTTACTCGTGCCACAACCTCTTCGTGAATCAGATTGTTTTCAAAGCACAAAAAATGTCAAGAGTTTTTTCGCCTCTCTTCCCCACTTCTCAACGGAATTCGCATTGACTTTATATGGTAAAAGAATTAGAATAAAGACAGTAATTATGAATGGAGGTTTTTCCAATGAATACGGCAGAGCTTTCCTGTGTATGCAAGCGGATGCGCCGTGACATCATCACCATGGTGTCTAACGCCGGCAGCGGCCACCCCGGTGGCTCCCTGTCCATGGTGGAGTTGATCGCCAGCGTTTTCTGCAACCATATGCGTATCGATCCCAAGGATCCCAAGAATCCTGATCGTGATCGTTTTGTGCTGAGTAAGGGCCATGCAGCACCTGGCTATTATGCCATTCTTGCTGAGCTTGGCTTCATCAGCCGCGATGAGTACACCAACTTCCGTCAGCTCCACAGCATCCTGCAGGGTCACCCCGATTGCAAGAAGGTGCCCGGCGTTGATGCTTCCACCGGCTCTCTGGGTCAGGGTTGCTCCATCGCTGTTGGTATGGCACTGGGCGCAAAGCAGCTGGGTAAGGATAGCCGCGTGTACACCATTCTGGGTGATGGCGAGTGCCAGGAAGGCCAGATTTGGGAGGCTTTCATGGCTGCCAACCACTTCAAGCTGGACAATCTGACCGTGATCATTGATAATAACGGTCTGCAGATCGACGGCAGCAACGACGAGGTTATGTCTCTGGGCGATTTGCCTGCTAAGCTGGCCGCTTTCGGCTTCGATCTGCACGAGATCGATGGACACGATTTGGATGCCATTGAGGCCGCTCTGAGCGCCCCTGTGGTGGCCGGTAAGCCCCGCTGCATCCTGGCACACACCGTCAAGGGCAAGGGCGTGTCCTTTATGGAAAATCAGGCCGGTTGGCACGGCAAGGCACCCAATGCCGAGCAGCGTGATCAAGCTTTGAAGGAATTGGAGGGCTGAGAGTATGAGTGAAAAGATCGCAACCCGTGAAGCATACGGTAAGGCCCTCGTTGAACTGGGCAAGCAGAATGATAAGGTCGTAGTGCTGGATGCCGACTTGGCCGGTGCTACCATGACCAAGTACTTCAAGGCAGAGTTCCCCGACCGTTTCTATGACTGTGGTATTGCTGAGGCCAACATGGTCAACATCAGCGCAGGTCTCTCCACCATGGGTCTTATTCCCTTCTGTTCCACCTTCGCCATGTTCGGCGCAGGTCGTGCTTATGAGCAAATTCGCAACAGCGTGGCATATCCTAAGTTCAACGTGAAGATCTGCTGCTCCCACGCCGGTGTCAGCGTTGGTGAGGACGGCGGCAGCCATCAGTCCATTGAGGATATCGCTCTCATGCGTCTCATCCCCGGCATGACCGTGGTGGTCCCCGCTGATGCCAAGGAGGCTGAGAAGGCCGTTTACGCTGTGGCAGAGATGCAGGGCCCCGTCTATATGCGTACTGCCCGCTTGGCTACTCCCGTGTTTGAGGAGGACTATCCCTTCGAGATCGGCAAGGCCAACGTCCTGCGCGAGGGTAAGGATGCTGCTGTGTTCGCCTGCGGCCTGATGGTCAACGAGGCGCTGGAGGCTGCCAAGCTCCTCGCTGCTGAGGGTATCGAGATCACCGTCATCAATAT
>CAYTOO010000020.1:0-20698 GCA_964439545.1 uncultured Oscillospiraceae bacterium
CGCTGCTGTTTGTCAGCCACGACCGCTATTTTATCAACCGCTTTGCCACCCGCGTGTGGGAACTGGCAGACGGCACCATTACCGATTATCCCATGGGCTTTACCCAGTACCGCAGTGTGAAAGAGGCGGAGACGCGGGAAAAGCCTGTGGTCACCGCCGCTCCCGAGAAGAAGGGCGATACCCGTGTCCGCAATAGTGGTAAGGGCAATCAGCGCGCTGCGAGAAAGCAACTGACCATCTGCGAGACCGCCATCGGCAAGCTTGAAAAAGCCATCGCCGCTTTGGACGAGGAGATGGAGAAGTACGCCTGCGATGCGGTGAAACTGGGAGAACTATTTCAGCAAAAACAGGAGACAGAAGAACTTTTGGAGCAGGAGATGCTCCGCTGGGAGGAACTGTCCCTTGTATTGGAGGAAAGCGAATCATGAGTGATGTTTTGTGTATCTATTACTCTTTCAGCGGCCATACCCGCCGCGCGATGAAGGAGATCGCCGCGGCGCTGGATGCCGAGATCGTCGCCATTGACGATGGCGCTGATCGCAACGGCTTTGGCGGCTATATGAGCGCAGGCCGCGATGCCATGCGCCGCTCCACTGCGCCCTTGAAGGCCTTTACCACGGACAAGCCCATCGAAGAATACAAGATGGTCATCGTGGGCAGTCCTGTGTGGGCAGGCCGCTGCTGCAGCCCCATCCGCGGCCTTTTGAAGCGCCGTGGTCTGGAGATGAGCCGCGTCAGCTATGTGATTACCCGCAGTGGTACTCGCCGCTGCGAGAGCGTGTTCGACCAGATGGATCTCTACACCAAGGAAAAGCACATGTTTGATGTGTCTCTCCAGCCCGGCAGCGTGGGTTACGCCTTTTGGCGAGATAAGTTTGTGGGTGACGTGAAGCGGTATTTGGAGGAGAACAATGCTTGATAAGCTGAAGGCCATTGCCCAGCGTTTGGCACAGGTGGAGGAAAGTCTTGCCGATCCCGCCATCTATTCTGATCGTGAGGCGCTGACGAAGCTGTCTCGCGAGCAGAAGGAACTGACACCCGTGGTGGAGGTCTACCGCGCTTTGGTGGAGTGCGATGACACTATTGCACAGGCTATGGAGATGCTCTCCGACAGCGAATTGCGGGAACTTGCACAGGAAGAACTCCAAGAGGCCAAAGCACGCCGCGAGGAGTTGTTGGAAGAGGTGAAAATCCTCCTGCTGCCCCGTGACCCCAACGACAACAAGAACGTGGTTTTGGAGATCCGCGCAGGCATCGGTGGGGAAGAGGGTGCGCTGTTCGCCGCAGACCTGCTGCGCATGTATACCATGTACGCCGAGCGCCGCGGATTCTCTCTTGACATCGTCTCCATCAACGAGACGGAGTTGGGCGGCGTGAAGGAAGTGGTGGCTACCGTGGAGGGCGCAGGCGCGTATTCCCGCTTGAAGTTCGAGGCAGGCACCCACCGTGTCCAGCGTGTCCCTGAGACGGAGTCCTCGGGTCGTATTCAGACCTCTGCTGCCACCGTGGCTGTTATGCCCGAGGCGGAGGAAGTGGAGTTCACCATCGACCCCTCCGAGCTGCAGATCGACACCTATCGCTCCTCCGGCGCAGGCGGTCAGCATGTTAATAAAACCGAGTCCGCCATCCGCATTACCCACCTGCCCACAGGTACGGTGGTGGAGTGTCAGGATGAGCGCAGCCAGCATAAAAACCGCGAACGCGCCATGAAAATTCTCCGTTCCCGCCTGTATGAAGCAGAACTGGAGAAGCAGAACGCCGCCATTGCCCAAGAGCGCAAGCAGCAGGTGGGCAGCGGTGACCGCAGCGGCAAGATCCGCACCTACAACTTCCCGCAGAACCGCGTGACCGATCACCGTCTGACGGGAGATAACAAGAACTTCAACATCGCCACCGTGATGGACGGCGATTTGGATAACATCATTGACGCATTGACTACCGCTGAGCAGGCACAGCGCCTGCAGGAAAGCGGCACATAAGAGAAAGGGGAAAAAGACCATGCTGCAGCCTATCAAAATGCAATACGACAAGTCGGGCCCCCGCGTAGCAGAAGCCCTGCGCCGCAATCACTTCGATGCCTATTACTTCTCTAATCGCGAAGAGGCCATTGAGAAGATCATGGAGCTGATCCCCGCCGAGGACACCGTCTCTTGGGGCGGCACTGCTACGGTGGACGAGCTGGGCATTAAGGATCTCCTCCGTCAGCGCGGCCAGAAGCTTCTCGATCGCGATACTGCCAAGGATGTGGCAGAGCGCATGGAGATTATGCGCCAGGGTCTCCTCTGCGACACCTTTTTGATGTCCTCCAACGCCATCACCGAGGGCGGTGAGCTCTACAACATCGACGGCAACGGCAACCGTGTGGCGGCTCTCTGCTTCGGCCCTAAGAGCGTCATCGTGGTGGCGGGCATGAATAAGGTGGTTGCCGATATGGATGCCGCCGTGTCCCGCGTGCGCCATTTTGCCGCCCCCGCCAATGTCCAGCGTTTTGCGGGTAATAAGACCCCCTGC
This sequence comes from uncultured Oscillospiraceae bacterium, assembly GCA_964439545.1. Lineage (GTDB taxonomy): Bacteria > Bacillota > Clostridia > Oscillospirales > Oscillospiraceae > Vescimonas. The sequence continues at coordinate 2,512 of CAYTOO010000020.1, forward strand.
TTTGTGAACGGCCAGTGCAGTGACTGCCACGGTGCGGACTGCGTCTGCGCCTATTTGGTGGCCACCCGTATCTCTCGCCCCGCAGGAAAAATCAAAGTTATTCTCATTGGAGAAGATTTGGGAATCTAAAGATGAAAACCGTACTGTTCCACCCCGAAAAAGACAATACTGCTATCCACGAGGCTGCCGCGATTATCAAACACGGCGGTCTTTTGGGCATTCCCACCGAGACGGTGTATGGCCTCGGTGCCAATGCACTGGATGAAACGGCGGTACTGCATATCTTTCAGGCCAAAGGTCGCCCGCAGGATAACCCGCTGATTTTGCATATCCCCGATGCAAGCTGGCTGGAGAAGTACTGTCATGATGTGCCCCCTGCAGCCTATGCTTTGGCGGAGAAGTTTTGGCCCGGCCCTCTCACCATGATTCTGCCCCGCCGCGACATTGTGCCTCTGCGGACAACAGGCGGTCTTGATACGGTGGGTGTCCGCTGCCCCGACCACGCGGTGACACTGGACATCATCCGCGCCGCAGGTGTGCCTGTTGCCGCCCCCAGCGGCAATCTCTCGGGCCGTCCCAGCCCCACTACGGCAGAGCATATGTGGGAGGACATGAATGGTCGCATCAACGGCATTGTGGATGGTGGCCCTTGCACCGTCGGTGTGGAGAGCAGCATTATCGATTTGACCGTCACGCCGCCCCGCTTGCTCCGTGCAGGCGGCTTGCCCCTTGAGGCACTGGAAGAGGTCTTGGGCGAGGTGGAGGTGGACAAGGCTATCCGCGAAAAGCTTGCTGATGGTGAGCAGGCCAAAGCCCCCGGTATGAAGTACCGCCACTATGCCCCCAAAGCACCTGTCACTGTGGTGACGGGCAGCCCCATGCGCTCTGCCGCCTATATTGCAGCCAAGGCAGGAGAGGGCAGCGGCATCATCTGCTTTGATGAGTTTGCCTCCCTGTACCCCAACTGTATCGTCCATTCCCTCGGCTCTATGAATGATGTATCCGAGCAGGCGCGCCGTGTGTTCGATGCATTGCGTACCTTCGACAGCACTGAAGTAACGCAGATTTTCGCCCAGTGCCCCGATGAAGACGGCCTCGGCTTGGCGGTCAGCAACCGCCTTAAGAAAGCCGCGGGCTTCTGCACTGTGGATGCAGGCCGTCCCTTAGTGATTGGCCTTACTGGCCCTACAGGCGCAGGCAAGACCAGCGCCCTCCGCGCCATTGAGCGCTTGGGCGGCTGCGTGCTGGACAGTGATGCCATCTATCACGAGATGCTGAAAACCGACCTGCCCCTCCGCACGGCGCTGACCGAAGCTTTTGGCGAGGTCTTTCTGCCCGATGGCAGCCTTGACCGTCAGAAATTAGGCACGGCGGTGTTCGGCGACCCTAAGGAACTGGAAAAGCTCAACCAAATCATCTACGCCCATATTCCCCGTGAACTGAACCGCCGCATGAACGCCACTGTTGCCCCCATCATCGGCATCGATGCCATCAATCTCATTGAGGGCGGTTTGGATAAGATGTGCGACTGTACCGTGGCGGTGTTGTCCCCTGCGGAATTGCGCTTAGGTCGCATTATGGCTCGTGACGGCATCAGCGAAGAATATGCCCGCCTGCGCATCGCAGCACAAAAGGGCGATGATTTCTACCGCGAGCATTGTACCTACACCCTCAATAACACCTGCGACTCTGCCTCGGCATTTGAGGAGCAGGCGTATGTGTTCTTCTACGGATTATTACAGGAGGCGAGCAAATGAAACTGCGCATCCTCTGCGACAACAACACCTACATCGACCAGTATTACTTGGGCGAGCCTGCCTTCAGCTGCTACATAGAGGAGGGGGATGCCCGCGTGCTGCTGGATGCGGGCTATTCCGATGTGTACCTTCGCAACGCCGAGAAAATGGGTATCGACTTGAGCGCCCTTACCCATGTGGTGCTGTCCCACGGTCATAACGACCATACTGGCGGCCTCACGCCCTTTATCGAGCAAAAAGTTGCTCCCGCTGCAAAGCTCATTGCCCATGAGGATTGCTTCGTGGGGAAATATTACGGCGAGGAGTACATCGGCGCCCCCTATGATGTGGAGCAGATTTTGTATCTCGCCGACTGTCAGCTGACCGCCGAGCCTGTGGCGCTGACGGAGAATCTGTGGTGCTTGGGGGAGATTCCCCGCAAGCTTGACTTTGAGCCCCGTACCTACATCGGTAAGCGTGAGCGCATGGGGGAGTGGGAGGATGATGACCTGCTGGACGATACGGCGCTGGCCTATCGCACGGAGAACGGCCTCTTTATTATCACTGGCTGCGCCCACAGCGGCATCTGCAATATCATTGAGCATGCCAAGACCGTCTGCGGCGATGAACGCATTATCGGCGTGCTGGGCGGCTTCCATCTCTTTGAAGATGATGACCGCGCCGCCGCCACGGCAGAGTACTTCGCCCGCCATAATATTCCCAACCTCTATCCCTGCCACTGCGTGTCCCTGAAGGTAAAGCACCACTTCATGGAAACGCTGACCATCCACGAAGTGGGCGTGGGTATGGAACTGGAAATCTGAATATAAAAGCACCAAAGTCACAGACTTTGGTGCTTTTTTCATGTAATTTAATTATTTCACCGCATCCATAAATGCGGCCACTTCATCCTCTAAAACGGCCTCATCCTGTCCCAAGCGCTGCAGGAGTTTGTACCACTCGCTGCGTGCCACGGGCCAGTTGGGGGCAACGCTTTCATCCTCGCCAAGAGCTTCCAGCATAACGCTGTACTGGCTCATAACCGTGTTGTTGCTCCAAATGTTGGTGAGGTCGTTGCCCTCGGCAGTATTGCGGACGGGATAGCTGCCTGCGGCGCGGACGGCAGAGGCCGTGCCCTCACCGTCGGCGAAGTAGCGAATAAACTGCTTGGCGGCGTTCAAACGGGCTTCATCGCCGTTATTGAAGGCGCACAGACCCCAAATTTCACCGGGCAGGGAGTTTTCCTCGCCTACCGTGGGATAGAACATGTACTCAATGCGCTGTCCGTTCTTGGTCACGCCCACACCGCCGTTCATGCCGGCGGGATTCATCTGCTGCTGTACATCCCAGCAAAAGGACATCTTGAGATTCTCGAGGTAGAACAGCAGTGCCTCATCGCGACCGACAAGGGTTTCATCGAAGATGACGCCCTTCATGTCCATCAGCAGCTTCAGTGCCCGCTTCATCTCCTCGCTGTCCACAGCGTAGCCGCTGTGATCCTCGTTGGTAAAGCTGCCGCCGAAGAGGGAGGACACCAGCGAACGCGTGCCGTAATCATCAGCCTGACCGCCGCAATACACGGCAGCCACAGGCTCATGGAAGGCATCATAGAGGGCGCGGACAGCTTTGATGAAATCCTCGTCATCCCATGTGCGGGTTTCAAGGTCGATGTACTTATCCGCTCCTGCCTGCACGAAGGCATCATAGTTGATAGCCATGCAGGAAACATTCATGGCAACGGGGTAGAGGTAGCACGCACCATCTTCTGTGAAGCAGGCGGCCTGACAGGCCTCCAGCACCTCACCGCGATCGGTATCGTTCCACAGAGCGGACAAGTCCACCATGCAGCCCATGCCGCTCCAATCCGCCATGGGACGATTGGGGGTCGTCCAAATGAGGTCAGGAGTCTCGCCGCTCTCAATAGCGGTGGACACGGCCTCATCAGCGTTCTCTTCTGTGAGATATTCCACCGTCACGCGAATGTTGGGATAGACGGAAGTAAACTGGCTCAGCAGCATGTTGACCGTCTCGGGATCACTCCAGTTGCCGTAAGGGTATGTCCACAACGTCAGCTCTGTCACTGTCTCCACAGGCGCTTCAGGTTCTTTATTTCCACAAGCGGAACAGGAAAGCAGCAGTACCAGTGCCAGCACTGCAGCAAGAATTCGTTTCATTTGCCATCCTCCGTGTATTATTGCAAAGATAGCTCATTTTACCACAGTTCTGCGCCGTTGTCACTCTTTTTCCATCGTATGATTTGAAAGAATCTGCAAACACTATGGCAAAAGGGAGGCGACAAGATGAAAAATCACACCGAGGAACGTAACGAAACACCTCGTGAGGACACCCCACAGCAGCAGATCATTGAGATGGGCTCATCACTGGTGGAGAACCGCCGCGGCACGGTGCAGTGCTTGACCATCATCGGACAGGTGGAAGGGCATACCCTGCTGCCGCCCAGCATGAAAAGCACGAAATATGAGCATGTTTTGCCATTGCTGACAGCGGTGGAGGAGCGGGACGACATTGACGGACTGCTGCTGCTTTTAAACACTGTCGGTGGCGATGTGGAGGCAGGCTTGGGCATTGCAGAGCTGGTGGCAGGTATGACAAAGCCCACCGTCACACTGGTGTTGGGTGGGGGACACTCCATCGGTGTCCCCTTGGCAGTATGTGGTAAGACCACCTTCATTGTGCCCAGTGCATCCATGACCATTCATCCTGTCCGCATGTCGGGCACGATGATCGCAGCCCCTGCCACTTATCGCTACTTTGAGAGGCTACAGGAGCGCATTATCGACTTCGTGTCCCGTAATTCGCGGTGCAGCGATGAAAAGTTCCGTCAGCTGATGCTGTCGGTGGGAGATATGGCCAACGATGTGGGCAGTGTCATCTACGGCAACGAGGCGGTAGCACTGGGGCTGATTGACCGCCTCGGCTCATTGGGGGATGCTTTGGAGGTGCTGTATCGGATGATTGAAAAGGGAAGAGAACAGTAAATTTTCGGGCGCGGGAGTGTCCACCGAAAAGGGTGGATACTCCCCACTTTTTTCTTGAAAAGGCAAACCTTTTCTGCTATAATACACTGGTTATAGTATGCCATTCCAAGAGAGGTGAACTGCGTGTATCTCAAAGCGCTGGAAATACAGGGATTTAAATCCTTCCCCGACAAGACAACACTGACATTCGGTTCGGATATTACCGCCATCGTGGGCCCCAACGGCTCGGGTAAGTCCAACATCTCCGATGCTATCCGCTGGGTCATGGGCGAGCAGAGCAGCCGCCAGCTCCGCGGTGCCAAGATGGAGGACGTGATCTTCGGCGGTACGGAGACCCGTAATCAGATGGGCTTTGCCCAAGTAACGCTGGTAATGGACAACACCGAGCATATCTTCCCCCGTGATGAGGTGGAGGTGGCGGTGACCCGTCGTTACTATCGCAGCGGTGAGTCGGAGTATTATATCAACAAGCAGATGGTGCGCCTTAAGGACGTGAACGAGCTGTTCATGGACACCGGTATGGGTCGCGAGGGCTATTCCATTATCGGACAGGGTAAGATTGACGAGATTTTGTCCGTCAAGTCCGGTGAGCGCCGCGAGATCTTTGAAGAGGCCGCAGGTATCTCCAAGTTCCGCCATCGCAAGGAGGAGTCCGAGCGTAAGCTGGAGCGCACACAGGAAAACTTGGTGCGCATCAACGATAAGATCGCGGAATTGGAACTGCAGGTGGAGCCTCTGCGCAAGCAGGCAGAGGTTGCCAAGAAGTACCTCATTCTCCGCGATGAGCTGCGTGTGCTGGAGATTTCCGTGTGGCTGGAGCAGCTGCAGAATCTCAAGACCGCTAAGTTCAAGCTGCAGGCCGATGTGGAAGCCGCCCAGCAGGAGAAGATCGCTGCTGAGGCCGCACTGGAAGCCACCTATGCCGCCGCCGAGGCGCTGGGCGAGGAAGTGCGCAATAACGATATGGCCGCCGAGGAGATCCGCGGCAAGATCAGCGCCTTGGAGAGCAATACCGGTGAGCACGACAGCGCCATCGCTGTGCTGCGTACCGCCACGGAGCATAATAACGAGAACATTCGCCGCATCCGCACAGAGATGGAAGAGAACACCAACCGTGCCGGCGGCTTGCAGGCACAGATGGATGCTCAAAGTAGCCGCATCACCGAGATTGAGAGTGAGAGCGAGGCACTGCAGAAGTCACTGGACGAGCTGCTGGAGCAGGCACGCGCCTTGAGTGAGAGTGCTGCCGGTGCTGAGCGCACGGTGGATTCTCTCCGTGCTGAAGAAGCGCTGCTGCGCGCCGCCGCTGCCGATGGAAGAGCAGAACTGTCCGCTCTTCGCTCCGGTATCCGTGAGCGCGAGGAGCGTGCGTTGCGCTCTGAGGAGGAGTTGGCTACCCTTCGTGAGAAGTTGGCTGCCGCCGAGACCGAGAGCCGCGCCAATCGCCGCGCCTTGATGGATGCCACCGAGGAGGCGCAGGGTGTCAGCAATATTATTGAGGGCCACGCCCTCAAGATGGAGGGCCGCCAAAAGCGCGCCGCCGAGGCCAAGGAGGAGACGGTGCGTCTCACCTTGGAGGTGGGCAATCTGCAAAACCGCATCCGTATGCTGACGGAGATGGAGAAGGAGTATGAAGGCTTCTCCAAGGCGGTCAAGCTGGTGATGCAGAGCAGTGAGAAGAACGCCCTGCGTGGCATCCACGGCCCTGTGGCGGGTTTGATGACCACCGAGCGCAAGTATACCGTTGCCCTCGAAACGGCGCTGGGCGCAGGTATGCAGAACATCGTGGTGGAGCGTGAAGAGGACGGTAAGGCCGCCATTACGTACTTAAAGCAGCGTGACGGTGGACGTGCTACGTTCCTTCCCATGAGCGCCATCCACGGCGAGGTGCTTCGCGAGGATGTCGCGGGCGAATTCGGTTTCGTAGGCTTGGCCTGCGACCTTGTTCGCTACGATAAGAAATATGACGGCATTTTCAAGAACCTGCTGGGCCGCACCGTTGTGGTGGAGGACATGGATTGCGGTATCGCTATGGCCCGTAAGTATCGCAGCGCCTTCCGCATCGTAACGTTGGACGGACAGGTGATGAACCGCGGCGGTTCGATGACGGGTGGTAGTGTCAGCCGCAGCGCAGGTGTGCTGAGCCGCCGTGATGAATTGGAAAAGCTCCGCGTCCGCTTGAAGGATGCCGAGGAGCAGAGTGCCGCTGCCAACGCAAAGGCTGAGGAACTGAGCCGCGAAGTGCAGAAGGCACAGTATGAACTGGATGTGGCCTCTGCCCAGCAGCGTAAGGCAGAGGATGCCGTGCTGCAGTGCAAGGGCAAGCAGGATCACTACGATATTTTGATCGATACTCTCCGCCTCAGCATCGAGGATGAAGAGGCAGACATCGCCTCCTTCGCTCAGCGAACGGCTGACGATAATCAGCGCTGCGCCGCCGTGGAGGCTGCCATCGCTGAGAGTGAGGCCAAGGCTGATGAACTCCGCGCCAAGGCAGAGGAACAGCGCAGCGGACAGGAGGATGCCCGCACCGCCACCGATGCCCTCACTGAGGAGATCAGCGGCAAGAAGGCAGAGTTGTCCGCTCTGCAGGCGGAGAAGGATGCCTGCCTGCGCAGCATTGAAGACCTCAAGCAGCTCAAGGACGACATGCTCACCGACGGCGAGGGTCGACAGGCGCTGCTGGATCGCTTCGTTGCCGAGAATGAGAAAGCCGCGGCTGAGGAGAAGCTGCACCTCGATGCACTGGAAGCCCTCCGTTTGGAGAGCGCTACCCTGCGTGAGCAGCTGAATACCCTCTCTGCTGAAAAGATGCGCCTTGAGGGTCAGCGTGATGCCAAGACCCGCGAGAGCCGCAACTGCAACGACACGGTCATCAACGCCACCCAAGGCCTTGCCCGTATGGAGCAGAAGCTCCAGAGCAACGCCTTGGAGGAGAAGGCGCTCCTTGATAAGCTGTGGGAACATTACGAACTGAGCCACAGCGCCGCATTGGAGCAGCGCGTGGAGCTGGAGAGCGTTCCCAAGGCCACCCGCCGTATCTCTGAACTGAACCGCGAGATCAAGGGCTTGGGTACGCCCAATATCGGCGCTATCGAGGAATACGAGCGCGTCAACACCCGTTATACTTATCTCTCCGAGCAACGCACCGATGTGGAAAAAGCCCGCGAGGAGCTGCTGGGCGTGATCGATGAGATCACCCGCCATATGACGGAGATCTTCGCCGTGCAGTTCAAGCTGCTGAATGAGAGCTTCCAGGAGACCTTCTTGGAGCTGTTTGGCGGCGGTAAGGCACAGTTGGAACTGGAGGATGAAAATAATATCCTCAACTGCGGCATCGAGATCAAGGTGCAGCCCCCCGGCAAGCAGCTTAAGACCATTACGCTGCTCTCCGGCGGTGAGAAGGCCTTTGTGGCTATTGCACTCTACTTCGCCATTTTGAAGGTTCACCCCACGCCTTTCTGCGTCATGGACGAGATCGAGGCTGCGCTGGACGAGTCCAACGTGGTGCGCTTCGCCCGTTACATGCGCCGCGTGTCGGGCAAAACCCAGTTCATTGTCATCACCCACCGCCGCGGCACGATGGAAGAGGCCGATGTGCTGTATGGTGTCACCATGCAGGAGCGGGGCGTCAGCCGTATGCTCAGCATCGACATGAACGACATGGTGAAGGAATTGAAGATCAAGTAAGGAGAAACCTATGGGTATTTTCAGTAAATTCAAATCGGCGATCCTCTCTTCTCTTTCTTTTAGCAAGATCGATGAAGAACTCTTTGAGGAGTTGGAGGAGAGCCTTATTCTCTCCGATGTGGGCATGACCGTCGCCACCGAGGCGGTGGAGGAGCTGAGAAAGCGTGTTCGCAAGGAGAAAATCGAGACGGAAGAGGCTCTCAAGGCCGCGCTCCGCGAGATTTTGGAGGGTTACCTCAACGTAGGTGATCCCGCTATCGATGTGTCCACCAAGCCCTCTGTGGTGCTGTTTATCGGTGTGAATGGCGTGGGCAAGACCACCTCTATTGGCAAGATCGCTCATCGTATGAAGAGCGAGGGTAAGAAGGTCATCCTCTGCGCAGGCGACACCTTCCGCGCCGCCGCTGCCGATCAGCTGGAGATTTGGTCTCAGCGCGCAGGTGTGGACATTGTCCGTCAGAATGAGGGCACTGACCCCGGCGCTGTGCTGTTCGATGCACTGGCTGCCGCCAAGGCACGTAATTGTGATGTAGTGCTGTGCGATACCGCAGGCCGCCTCCACAATAAGCAGAACCTCATGAACGAGCTTGCCAAGATGCGCAAGATCATCGACCGCGAAGTGCCCGACAGTGTCTGCGAGACGCTGCTGGTGCTGGATGCCACCACGGGTCAGAACGGTCTCATTCAGGCTCGTCAGTTTAAGGAGACCGCAGGTCTCACGGGCATCATCCTCACGAAGCTGGACGGTACTGCCAAGGGCGGTATCGTGGTAGCCATCGCACAGGAACTGGGCGTGCCTGTGAAGTTCGTAGGCTTGGGCGAGGGCATTGAGGATCTCAAGCCCTTCGATGCCAAGGAATTCGTTGCGGATATGATCGGTTGAGGTGAAAGTAATGACCAGAGCTGACGGAAGAAAATTTAATGAGCTGCGCCCCATTACAGTGACGCCTCACTTTACCAAGTTCGCCGAGGGCAGCGTTCTCATTACCTGCGGCGACACTATGGTGCTGTGTACCGCCTCTGTGGAAAATCGAGTGCCGCCCCATGTGCACCCCGGTCACGGCTGGGTTACGGCAGAGTATTCCATGCTGCCCCGCGCCAATCGCGAGCGCAGCCGCCGCGATGTGGACAAGCTGAAGCTGTCGGGCCGCAGCGCTGAGATTCAGCGTTTGATCGGTCGCAGCCTCCGCGCCGCCGTGGATATGTCCCTCTTGGGCGAGCATACCATCACCATCGACTGCGATGTGCTGCAGGGCGATGGCGGTACCCGTACTGCCTCTGTTACCGGCGGCTTTATCGCGCTGGCCCTTGCCTGCCGCACGCTGGTGGAGGAGGGCTACATCGGTCGTATGCCCTTGAAGCACTATGTAGCGGGTATCAGCGCGGGCATCGTGGACGATACCGCCATGCTGGATTTGCAGTACAGCGAAGATAGCCGCGCACAGGTGGATCTCAACTGCATTATGAACGAGTTGGGTGAGATCATCGAGGTGCAGGGTACTGGCGAAGGCCGCGCCTTCACCGTTGCCGAGCAGCAGGAGCTGCTGACCCTCTGCGCCAAGGGCAATCGCGAGTTGATTGCAAAACAAAAAGAAATCGTAGGTGACATTTTTAGATGAGCCAGATTTTAGAAGTGATGATGCTGGTGTTGTTTGGCCTTTCCTGGCCTTTCAACATCTTAAAGTCCATTCGTTCCCGTACCGCCAAGGGTAAAACGCTGACCTTCCACTTTTTCATCCTTACAGGCTATCTCTGTGGTCTCGCCAGTAAGTTTATCAGCGGCAACATTACCTACGTGGTGGCGTTCTACATCGTTGACATCGTTTTGGTAACCACCGACCTTATCTTGACCATCCGCAACGTGCGCTTGGACAAGATCCGCGACAGGGAGGCAAAGTCTTCCTGAGAAAGGAGCAAGGTGTATGGAGTGTCCCTATTGCAAGAAAGAAATGGCGAAGGGAAAGATCCCTGCAGGACGTGACAGCATCTGTTGGTATCCTGATGATGTGCCTACAGGCTGGCTTTCCCAGTCAGAAGACGGCGTTATTATGCTGGCAAAGGTAGGATTCTTCACTCCTGCCGAGGCAGTGTCCTACTGCTGCGAAGATTGCAAAATCGTTCTCACGCCCGTTCCCGAGAAGCAAGAGACCACCATGGATAAGCTAAAGAAGAAGTGGGACGACATCTCCGAAAAGCGGGAGGCGGCTTCCGAGGCGCGCCAAGCCCGCGCGGAAGAGGAAAAGCGAGAGAAAGAACGAGAAAAACGGGGAAAGAAAGACCCGTGGGAGAGGTGAGCAGATGAAATTTGTATTGGCATCCCAAAACAGAGGTAAGCTCTCTGAATTACAGGCGATTTTAAGTGATTTGGGTATCGAAGTGGTGCTGGAAGCCGACCTCGGCCTCGATATTGAGGTGGAGGAGACGGGCACGACCTTCGCCGAGAACGCCGCGCTGAAGGCCAAGGCCGTTATGGAGGCCACGGGTCTGCCCGCCATCGGTGACGATACGGGTCTGTGCGTGGATTATCTGCAAGGCGGCCCGGGTATCTATTCCGCCCGTTACGGCAATCTCGACAGTGACCCCGCCCGCTGCCAGCTGCTGCTGGCCAACATGCGGGGCGCAACTACCCGCGCGGCCCATTTCCACACGGCAATCTGCTGTGCCTTCCCCAACGGGGATGTGCTGGAAGCAGGCGGCGACTGTCACGGCACTATTGCTTACACCCCTATGGGCGAGCATGGCTTTGGGTACGACAGCTTGTTCTTCGTGCCCGAACTTAGAAAGACCTTCGCCCAGCTGACGGCGGAGGAGAAAAACGCAATTTCCCATCGCGGCAACGCACTGCGTGCCTTCGCGGTGGTATTAAAAGAATATTTGGAGAATCATTGATATGGAACTGACCAGTAAACAAAGAGCGCAGCTGCGCGGTATGGCCGCCACCATCGACACCATCCTCCATGTTGGTAAGGATGGCATTGGCGACAATCTTATTAAGCAGGCAGACGATGCCTTGGAAGCCCGCGAACTCATTAAGGGTCGCGTGCTGGAGAACTCTATGTACACTGCCCGTGAGGCCGCTGAGGAGCTGGCTGTGGCCACCCGCAGCGAAGTGGTGCAGGTCATCGGCAACAAGTTCGTCCTCTTCCGCTATCAGCATAAGAAGGACAAGCGTAAGATCGAACCTGTCAAGTCCAAGAAGGCATGAGGATCGGCATTTTCGGCGGCACGTTCAACCCCCCTCACATGGGGCATGTGACCATGGCCCGCGCCGCTGTGGAGAAATTGGGGCTTGATAAGCTGCTGGTGATCCCCGCAGGTATCCCGCCCCACAAGCAGCTGCCTGAGGGCAGCGCCAGCAATGACCAGCGCTATGAAATGGCGGTTTTGCTGGCGGGCGCGGTAGGGAAGTGCGCTGTGGCAGATGACCGTGAACTCCATCGCGAAGGAAAAAGCTACACTGCCGACACCTTGCTGCAGCTGCGTGAAGAGTACCCCGAGGATGAACTGTGGCTGCTGATGGGCTCGGATATGTTCCTGTCCCTCCACACATGGTGTCGTCCCGCGGTGGTGTGCCGCGAGGCCAACATTGCCGCATTCAGCCGCTGTGAGGCCGACGAGCGAGCTGCATTCGAGGCACAGAAAGTCCGCATGGAGAAGGACTTCAACGCCCGCGTTGCCATTTTGGATAACCCCAATCTTATTGAGGTATCCTCTACAGAGGTGCGCAGCGCGCTGTCCGCAGAAGGGGGAGAAGCACTTCCTCCCGCTGTGTGGGGCTACGTCCAGCGCCACGGACTCTACGGCACGGACACGGATTTGAAGCACTTGACGGTGGACGAACTGCGCCCTATCGCCTTGAGCTACTTAAAGCCCAAGCGCGTGGCCCATGTGCTGGGTACGGAGCGGACGGCAGCAGAGTTGGCGCGGCAGTACGGCGTGGATGAAACTGAGGCACGCATTGCGGCGTTGCTCCACGACTGCACCAAGAAATTGGACATCGACGAGCAGCTCGCGCTGTGTGACGAATACGACATCGACATGGACGAGATGGAGCGCACCACGCTGAAGCTACAGCACAGCCGCACAGGCGCGGAGATCGCCCGCCATGTCTTTGGTGTCAGTGATGCAGTCTTCGATGCCATCCGCTACCACACCACAGGCAGACCCGACATGACGCTGCTGGAGAAGATCATCTACATCGCCGATTATATTGAGCCTAACCGCACCTTTGAGGGTGTAGAGAAAGTCCGCGCCGCCACAGCGCGGAGTTTGGATGAGGGTATTTTGCTTGGCCTTACTATGACCATCGAAGAGATGGAGGGCTACGGCACACCTATCCACCATTTGACACATGATGCAAGAGAGTATTTGATAGAACACGGAGGAAGAACGATGAATACACCGAAAGAATTGGCGCTGCTGGCTGCACGCGCCCTGTCCGATAAGAAGGGTCGCGAGATTCAGGTACTGGAGATCGGCGATCTGACCACCATTGCCGATTACTTCGTCCTCGCTACCGGCGGCAGCAATACCCAGATCAACGCCTTGGTTGACAACGTGGAGAAGGTGCTGATGGAGGAGGCCGGTGAAGAGGCCATCCATCGCGAGGGCTATCGCGGCGGCACTTGGGTGCTGCTGGACTACGGCTGCGTGGTCATCCACGTTTTTAACGCCGAGGCTCGCGAGTTTTACGGCCTTGAGCGCCTGTGGCGCGACGGCAAGCCCATTTCCCTCGAGGGCGTTGTGACCGAGGGTAACTAAATAAGCGCATAAAAAGAACCGCCATGGGCGGTTCTTTTTTCTTATAACCCGCTGCCCCGCAGCATGATTTCCCTCCATAGAATTGGGCCAACAGCCCCCGTGGGGTCGAGTCCCAACTGCCGCTGCATTGCCCGCACGGAGGCGGCGGTAGCCGTGCCGAAGTACCCTGTAACAGGCACGGTAGGAATGGTGCTGTCATCTTCGGCGATTCGCTGTAGATTGCGCTGGATCTGCACCACGCTCTCACCTGTATCGCCCTGCACCAGAAATTGCCCGGGGTAGATCTCGGAAATAAAGGCTTGGTACTCTTGGGGCAAATCGCGGATGATGGCCTCATAATCATCCTGCAAAGCGTTCCATGTCTCCCGCCCCACGATACCGTCCACCATAAGACCGCTGTAGTTTTGGAAGGCGTACACCGCATCCCGTGTGGCGCTGTCAAACGTGCCTGTAATGGTAATGGACGGCAGGGAGGGGAGGAAGAAACCAAGAAAGGCGAGGTAGTATTGCACTGTCCGCACCCCCACGCCGCTGTCGCCATAGCGCAGCACCGTGGGGAATACCCGCTGCGCCTCTGTGATGGTGATGCCCTCGCTGGCAAGCTCCGACAGCTGCTTGACACCACCCCACACCGACTTAATTTTATACCAAGTTGCCTTGCCCACGATGCCGTCTGCGGGGAGATTAAAGATCTCTTGAAAGACACGCACGGCTTCTTCGGTTGCGGCATCAAAGATATTGCTGACGGGATTGATGAGAGGCAGCGCGGGATAGTTGCGGCGAATGCGGTTCAGCTGCTGCTGAATGGTGCGGACATCCTGCCCCGCAGAGCCGCGCCGCAGCGGCCGCCCGGGATAGGAGGGCACATTTTCCCCCACAGGGGCATCAAAGACGATGTTGATATTGCTGCCATAGTAGTGCTGTAGGATGGCGTAGGGAATGTAGCCCTGTTCTGCCAACGCCACGCTGCCCCATTGGCTCAAACCCGCGCACTGGGTCTGTGCCCCGTCGCAAAAGGCGGCAAAGAGAGGCTCAATGTTCCCTTGACGGACAATGTAGTTGTTGAAAATACTGTCCACCAACTGGCTGATGTTCTCATACACATTACCACCCAATACATAGATCTGATCCCGCGCCGTGGTGGAGGTAATGTCGAAAGCATAGCCACGAGAGGGGTAGTACTCCGTGTAAATACGATTGAGCGCAAAGGAAATCTGCGCCAAAATGTTGGCACGCAGAGCATTCTCGGGCCATGTGGGGTAGAGTTCGTTGGAGGCTACATTTTTAATATAGGAAGTGAAGGGGATGGTGATGTTGCCTGCATTGCTGTCGGGCAGGCCTAAATGTACGGTGATGGTTTCAGGTACGACAGGGAGTGGCGGCATGATTATGACCTCCTTCCATTGAGGAGAATAGGGATAAGGATAACAGGGAGGATGGTTTTCGTCTCTGTAAAGAGTGACACGGGATGCGTTTGGGGCACAAAGGACGGATGGGTAATAGTGACGATATAGTGTGCCGCGCTGTCGGGCGCGGTCACTGCGTTCTGTGATACTTCACGGGGCTTGGCAGGCAGCGCAAGACCATCGGCAATGCCACTTTCATCGGTAATGCCGCGGTAGAGGAGCGTGCCGCCATTTTCTGAGAGGACTTCGATGACGGCATTGGGGACGGGGAAAGCGCCCGAAGCCGTGCTTACTTGTAATCGCAGCGTGCCAAACTCCTGCTGCGGCGGAGAAAAAGTCTGAGTTGCCATAGTGATACCTCCTATCACTACTTAGTATATGAAATAGGCGACCTAACGGTGAAAAAACCTTGACAAACAGGGGAGAAGTGATTACAATAGATGAAGTGTTTTGACAAAAGCGATGAAGGGAAAAAGACGGAGCAGCCTTACCTTTAGAGAGTCGGCGGTTGGTGCAAGCCGATGGGAGCGCTTCGCTATACTGGCCCCGGAGCTTTCCGTTTGAATAGAACGGAACGGAATATGCAGCCGTTATCTGCATCTCTTCTGCGAGAGATCGAGGGCTGCAGCGGTGACGCTGTGGCTGAATCAGGGTGGTACCGCGTTTTCAACGTCCCTGACCGCGCCCATGCGGTCGGAGGCGTTTTTATTTTTTGACTGCAAAAACTTTATCATAGAAGGAGTAAATCACTATGCATTACGATTTTGCCGCTATTGAAAAGAAGTGGCAGGACCGCTGGGAAGTGTCCAAGCCCTATGCCGCCGTTACCGGCGATACGACTCGTCCCAAGTTCTATGGCCTCATTGAGTTCCCTTACCCCAGTGCCGCAGGTCTGCACGTGGGACATCCCCGTCCCTTCACCGCCATTGACATTGTCAGCCGTAAAAAGCGCATGAATGGCTACAACGTGCTGTTCCCCATTGGCTACGATGCCTTCGGTCTGCCTACGGAGAACTTTGCCATTAAGAACCACATCCATCCCGCAATCGTCACCAAGGACAACATTGCCAACTTCACCCGTCAGCTGAAGATGCTGGGTTACGGCTTCGACTGGGACCGCGTGGTGGATACCACTGATCCTAAGTACTACAAGTGGACCCAGTGGATCTTCCTGCAGATGTATAAGAAGGGTTTGGCTTACAAGACTACCATGCCCATCAACTGGTGCACCAGCTGTAAGGTAGGCCTCGCCAACGAGGAAGTGGTGGAAGGTAAGTGCGAGCGCTGCGGCGGCGAGGTCGTGCGTAAGGAGAAGAGCCAGTGGATGCTGGCCATCACCAAGTACGCTGATCGCCTCATCGATGATCTGGATGATCTGGATTATATCGAGCGCGTTAAGGTCCAGCAGAAGAACTGGATCGGCCGTTCCTACGGTACTGATGCCACCTTCAAGACCAACACCGGCGACGATGTGACCGTCTACACCACCCGTGTTGACACCATCTTCGGTGTTACCTACATGGTCATCTCTCCCGAGCATCCTCTGCTGGAGAAGTGGAAGGATAAGATCGGTAACTGGGCAGAGGTGGCTGAGTATCAGCTGGCCGCTTCCCGCAAGTCCGACTTTGAGCGCGGCGAGCTGAATAAGGAAAAGACCGGTGTCCTCCTCGAGGGTATCGAGATCTATAACCCCATCAATGGCAAGGCCATCCCCATGTTCGTCTCCGACTACGTTCTCATGGGCTACGGTACCGGTATCGTCATGGGCGTGCCCGGCCACGACCAGCGCGACTGGGAGTTCGCTACCAAGTTCGGCCTGCCCATCGTTGAGGTGGTCAAGGGCGGTGACATCACCAAGGAAGCCTTTGTTCTGAAGGATGACACCGGCATCATGGTGAACTCCGAGTTCCTCGATGGCATGACCGTTAAGGATGCTATCCCCGCAATGCGCGATTACGCCATCGAGCACGGCTGGGGCAAGGAGAAGGTCAACTACAAGCTCCGTGACTGGGTCTTTACCCGTCAGCGTTACTGGGGCGAGCCCATTCCTCTGGTGGATTGCCCCAAGTGCGGCTGGGTGCCTCTGGATGAGAGCGAGCTGCCCTTGCTGCTGCCTACCGTGGAGAGCTATGAGCCCACCGATGACGGCGAGAGCCCCCTGGCTAAGATGACCGACTGGGTCAAGACCACCTGCCCCAAGTGCGGTGGCCCTGCAAACCGCGAGACCGATACCATGCCCAACTGGGCAGGTTCCTGCTGGTACTATCTGCGTTATATGGATCCCCACAACGATACCGAGTTCGTCTCCAAGGAGGCCGAGGAGTATTGGGGTCCCGTGGATTGGTACAACGGCGGTATGGAGCATACCACGCTGCACCTGCTGTACAGCCGTTTCTGGCATAAGTTCCTCTATGACATCGGTGTTGTCCACACCAAGGAGCCCTATGCCAAGCGCACCAGCCACGGCATGATCCTGGGTAAGAACCCCAACTATATCGGCAACGTGGAGACCGAGGAGGAGAAGCAGGCTCTTATCGAGAAGTACGGCTCTATGGCCACTCGTCCCGCTGTCAAGATGTCCAAGTCCTTGGGCAACGTTGTCAACCCCGACGATGTTATCAAGGCCTACGGTGCCGATACCATGCGCCTGTATATCATGTTCATCGGCGACTTCGAGAAGACCGCTGCTTGGTCTGACGAGGCTGTGAAGGGCTCCAAGCGCTTCCTCGACCGCTGCTTCAACCTGCAGGATATGGTCTCCGATGAGGAGGATATCTCCGCTGCCAACATGGCATCTGTCCACAAGACCATCAAGAAGGTCGGCAAGGACATCGATGAGCTGAAGATGAACACCGCTATCGCTGCCCTCATGACTCTGGTCAACGAGTTCTACTCCAAGGGCCTCAGCCGCGGCGATCTGGAAGTCCTGATCCAGCTCCTCAGCCCCTTCGTGCCTCACATGGCAGAAGAGATGTGGGAGAACATGGGCTTCGCCGCCAAGCACGGCAAGATGGCTATGCAGATGTCCTGGCCCGAGTACGATGAGAGCAAGACCATCGATGCTCAGGTGGAGATGGCTGTGCAGATCAACGGCAAGCTCCGCGGTACTGTGGTGGTTCCCACCAACAGCGAGGAGGATGTGGTCGTTGCCGCAGCTATGGAGCAGGAGCGCGTGAAGAAGGCCACCGAGGGTATGCAGGTCGTCAAGACCATCCTCGTGAAGAATAAGCTGGTCAACCTCATCGTCAAACCTGCAAAGTAATCGAAAAAACGCAGAATTAAAATAAAAAAGTCTTGACAATGGCCTGCGGCATCAGTATAATATCATCTGTTAAGTCATAATTTAGATGGCTCTTAAAGAGTGCCCTGGAAATAGCCGGGTACATCGGAGGGAGGGAAAGAATAGATGTCCGAAGTTCATGTCAAGGAAGGCGAGAGCCTGGATAGCGCCCTGAAGCGTTTCAAGAGAAGCTGCGCCAAGGCCGGTATCGTGGCTGAAGTGCGTCGTCGCGAGTGCTATGAGAGCCCCAGCGTCAAGCGTCGCAAGAAGTCTGAGGCTGCCCGCAAGAACCGCAACAAGCGTTATTATTAATGC
>CAYTOO010000021.1:0-19972 GCA_964439545.1 uncultured Oscillospiraceae bacterium
CTGCGAGATCCCTACCCTGTCCATGACGGGCAACGCCATGATCATCGATTATCCCCACAACCGTCCTCTCGACCAGTATCCCCGCAATATCGTGCTGGCTGCCGAGGAGTATATGCGCTCCACGGGCATTGCCGACACCATGCTGATCCTGCCCGAGTTTGAGTTCTATCTCTTTGATGATGTGAGCTGGGATGTGCGCCCCGACTCCATCGGCATGACCATCGATGCTGAGCAGGCACACTGGAACAGCAGCAACGGCGGCAAGGGTGTCATCGTCCCCAAGCAGAAGCACTATCACGCCGCCCTCCCCTTTGACCACAGCTATGATTGCCGCAGTGAGATGTGCCTGCACATGGAGGAGGCGGGCATCTCCATTAAGTACCACCATCCCGAGGTGGGCGGCGCAGGCCAGTTCGAGGTTGAGCCTAAGCTGGGCGTTATGTCCGAGATGGCTGACGCTACCATGATGATCAAGTACATCATCCGCAACACCGCCCTGAAGTACGGCAAGAGCGCCACCTTTATGCCCAAGCCCGTGTATGGCGAGGCTGGCAGCGGCATGCACGTACATATGCTCCTCATGAAGGACGGTGAGCCTGTGTTCTCCGATGATAATGGCTACTCTCATCTCAGCGAGACGGCCCACTATTTCATTGGCGGTCTTTTGAAGCACATCAACTCCCTCTGCGCCATTACCAACCCCAGCACCAACTCCTTCAAGCGCTTGGTGCCCGGGTTTGAAGCTCCCGTCACCGTGGGCTACGCTACCTCTAACCGCAGTGCTGTCATCCGCATCCCCGCCTATGCCAAGTCCCCCAATATGCGCCGCTTTGAGATCCGTAACCCCGATGCCACCTGCAACCCCTACTTCTGCTATGCCGCCATTTTGATGGCAGGTCTTGACGGTGTCATCAATAAGATCGATCCCAAGGCCAACGGCTGGGGCCCCTTCGATATGAACCTCTTCAACCTGCCCGAGGAAGAGAAGGCCAAGCTGCAGCAGCTGCCCACCTCCCTCGATGCTGCTCTCGATGCTCTCGAGGCCGACCACGACTACCTCACCAAGGGTGGCGTGTTCCCCGAGGCACTCATTAAGAAGTTCATCGCCACCAAGCGCGCTGAAGTTTCTGAAATCAACAAGATCCCCCACCCGGCAGAGTTCGACCGCTATTATAACCTGTAATCCCTAAGGAGTCCCTATGAGCAATATTTCCCTCCTCTTGGCAGAGGAACTGAATGTAAACCCCACCCACGTTGACAATGTGATCGCACTGCTCGACGAGGGCAACACCATCCCCTTCATCGCCCGCTATCGTAAAGAAGCCCACGGCAGTATGGATGATACGGTGCTGCGTAAGCTGGAAGAGCGCTTGCAGTACCTCCGCAACCTCCATCAGCGCAAGGAAGAGGTCACCCGCTCCATTACCGAGCAGGGCAAGATGACAGACGAGCTTGCCGCCGCTATTGAGAAGGCCAAGACCCTCTCTGAGGTGGAGGACGTCTATCGTCCCTATAAGCAGAAGCGCCGCACCCGCGCCACCATCGCCCGTGAAAAGGGTCTTGAGCCCTTGGCTGACCTCCTATACGCACAGGGACAGCGCCTGCCCGAGTTGACGGTACTGGCTGAACGCTATGTGAATGAAGAAAAAGGCGTAGCTACCGCCGAAGAGGCTTTGGCTGGCGCATCCGACATTATCGCTGAGAACATCTCCGACAATGCCGCCATCCGCGCAAAGCTCCGCGATGCTATGACCCGCCGCGGCGTCATCACCTCTGTTGCCGCCAAGGACGAAGAGAGCGTTTATCAGAACTACTACGATTACCGCGAGGGCGTAGGCCGCGTGCAGAATCACCGCGTGCTGGCCTTGAACCGCGGCGAAAAAGAGGGCTATTTGAAGGTCAACACCGTCCTTGAAAGTGACGATGCCCTCGCCATCATCCGCCGCGCAACACTGCGGCAGGGCAGCCGCGCCACAGACTTCGTGGCGGCAGCAGGTGAGGATGCATGGCGCAGACTCATTGAGCCCAGCGTCAGCCGCGAGACACGCACTACGTTGACGGAAACGGCATGCAGCGGCGCAATCGAGAACTTCGCCGTGAATCTCCGTCAGCTTTTGATGCAGCCCCCTGTAAAGGGTCATGTGACCATGGGTCTTGACCCCGGATATCGCATGGGCTGCAAGGTGGCGGTCATCGATCCCAACGGCAAGGTGCTGGACACCACGGTGGTCTATCCCACCCACGGTGCACGGCAAAAGGCCGAGGCCATCACCAAGCTGTCGGCTTTGGTGAAAAAGCATAAGGTGGAGCATATCGCCATCGGTAACGGAACTGCCTCCCGCGAAACGGAGCAGATGGCAGTGGAGATGATTCGCGGTCTTGGCGGCGGCGTGTCCTACGCTATGGTCAACGAGGCAGGTGCAAGTGTGTACTCCGCCTCTCCCTTGGCAGCGCAGGAGTTCCCCCAGTTCGATGTGAATCTCCGCTCCGCTGTGTCTATTGCACGCCGTTTGCAAGACCCTCTTTCCGAGCTGGTGAAAATTGAGCCCAAGGCCATCGGCGTTGGGCAGTATCAGCACGATATGCCCCAAAAGCAGCTTTCCGACACCCTGCAGGGCGTGGTGGAGGATTGCGTCAACAGCGTGGGCGTGGATTTGAACACCGCCTCCCCCTCTCTTCTCAGCTACGTGTCGGGTTTGGGCGAGTCCCTTGCTCGCAACGTGGTGGCTTACCGCGAGGAAAACGGTGCATTTACCTCCCGCGCCCAGTTGAAGAAAGTGCCCAAGCTGGGTCCTAAGGCTTTCCAGCAGTGCGCGGGCTTCCTCCGCGTGGCAGAGAGCCGCGAGCCCCTGGACAACACCGCCGTCCATCCCGAGAGCTACGATGCGGCGAAGAAGCTGTTAATTCTGTGCGGCTATGATGCCAAGACCGTCCGCACTGCCGATTTGGGCGAGTTGAAGGCACGGTTGGAAGCATACGGCGCAGAGAAGGCCGCCGCTGAGTGCGGTGTGGGCGTACCCACCCTTCTCGACATTGCCGCGGAGCTGCAAAAGCCCGGTCGCGATCCCCGCGATGAACTTCCCCCGCCCGTTCTCCGCACCGACGTGTTGGATTTGAAAGACCTCAAGCCCGGCATGATCCTCTCGGGCACGGTGCGTAATGTCATCGACTTCGGCGCATTTGTGGATATTGGTGTTCATCAAGATGGCCTCGTCCACATCTCCGAGATTGCAGAGCGCTATGTAAAGCACCCCTCTGATATGCTGAAAATCGGCGACATTGTCAAGGTCGTGGTGCTGAAGGTGGAAGGCAAGCGCATTTCCCTGTCTATCAAGCAGGCGAAGTAAATTCACTATAGAAAGGTAGCAAGAGAAATGAATCTCAACATCGAGGCGCAGGAGCGCACCTATAAAAAAGGCGAGATCATCTATCGCGAAGGCGACATGGATCTGAGCATCTACGATATTCTGTGGGGTCGCGTGGCAGTGTATGTGGACTACGGCAAGGACACCGAGCGTCTGCTGACGGAAGTGGACACTGACGGTTTTCTGGGCATGGTGGGTTTTTTGGAGTCCCGTCCTCAGAACACCACGGCAGTAGCTATGGAAAAGACCACAGTGGCCATCATCACCATGGACAGCTTCGGCAAGTATTTCCAAGACCGTCCTGCCAAGGTGCTGAGCATCATGCAGTATATGTCCTATCGTATGCGCGAGCTGACTCGCGGTTATCTGGAAGCCTGCGAAGCTTTGGAGCATCAGCACGATGACGAAAAGCCCGTGGCAGAAAAGAAGGCCTCCCTCTACAACGAGCATCTGCGGCTCTACGATAAGATTTTCGGATTCTTCCGCGCAGACTGATGAAGCAAAAAATATCCCTGCGGCAGCAGCCGCAGGGATATTTTTATGTAGCTTTCAGCGTTTACGTCCCATGCGGGCAAAGTGGTGGAAGGACAGCGGCCACACTGTGCCTGCCACCAGCACCATGAGGAAATAGCGCACTGCGCCGCCAACTCCTGCGCCGAGGAGGGCAACCAACGGGGGCTTGAGGCCGGACTTCACCGCCAGCAGCAATCCCAAGCCGATGACGATTTTCAGCACTTGGGCGTACCATACGGCCTCGGTCTCGAAGTGGATGTACTTCTCATCCAGCCACCACACAATGGTCATGCCCACGGTGCAGCCCACCATCTTCCAGCCGTTTTGGATGCCGTGAACAAGGTTGTCACCCATGTCTACGCCTGCAGGAATCTTCCAGATCAGCGTGAAATACACCAGATACACCACCGACAGCGCCACCATCACCAACAGCAGCCGCAGCATGGCCTTGGGGTTACGGGCAGCACGCTCCACAACGGGGTAGAGTACCAGCACCAGAATAACGGCGATAACGAGGGATACCAGCACATCCTGGGGCGTGTGGACACCCAGATACATGCGGGAAAAAGCAACCAATGCGGCAATGACGATGCAGACGATCCGCAGCCACCAAGCCTTAGTCATCCGCGCCACACCACCCATGGTACCCACTACGCTCTGGGTGTGACCGCTGGGGAAGGAAAAGCCTGTGGCATCGGCGCGGGCGCTCTCCACAATGGTGAAATTGGGGTCGCGCACCCACGGACGGGGAATGCAGTACAGGAGCTTCAACGCTTGATTGATCAGCGTGCCGATAAAGCCCACAGACAGGAGATAGTAGCCATGGCGCTTATTGACGCACCAAAATACGGCGATGGCGATGACCATAAAGAGGGTCTCGGAGCCGAGATGAGTAATGAGGGACATGAATGTGTCCATAAAGGGCGTGCGATGGGCTTCGAGCCAGTACAAAAACTGCATAGTTTTTCCTCCTTTGGGGAATTTCTTCTTGATGACAGTATACCGCCTTTGCGCGTACTTGTCCACTTCTTTCCCTTGCTATTGCCGCGTATTTACGATACAATGTGAGGGAAGAAACAAGCCCTTTGAGGGAGGTAATCACTATGGAGAAAATCGCTCTTGTAACAGGCAGCAGCCGCGGCATTGGTCGCGCTATCGCACGGGAGTTGGCCCGCGAAGGCTGGCGCGTGTGCATCAACTACCGCGTGCGGAAGGATTGCGCTGAGAGTTTATTGGAGGAAATCACCGCTTTTGGCGGCGAAGGAATGATTTACGGCGCAGACGTGTCCCGCCGCGAAGAGGTCAACGCCATGGTGGATGCCATTAAGGCCAACTGGGGTGAGGTGTCCCTCCTTGTCAACAACGCAGGCGTGGCAGGACAGGCGCTGTTCCAGGATGTAAGTGACGAGCTGTGGCACCGCTACTTCTCGGTGAATGTAGATGGCGCATATCACGCAACGCAGGCGGTGTTGCCGCCCATGCTCCGCGAACATGAGGGCTGCATCATCAACGTCTCCTCCATGTGGGGTCTTCGTGGTGCAAGCTGCGAGGTGACCTATTCTTGCACCAAGGCGGCGCTCATCGCCATGAGTCGTTCCTTGGCTGTGGAGCTTGCTCCCACCAACATCCGCGTCAACTGCATCGCCCCAGGCGTTATCAAGACCGATATGCTGGATGCGCTGCCTGCGGAGGTATTGCCGCAGCTGGCAGAGGAAACGCCCCTGCGCCGCCTTGGCACACCCGAGGATATTGCCCATCTCGCGGTATTCTTGGCATCGGACAAGGCATCCTTCATCACAGGACAGGTCATCACCGCTGATGGTGGTTTCATCGTATGAGTGAGAAGATATTGGCGCAGCTGCCTGCCCCGCTCCTTAGGTGGTACGACACTGCACGCCGCCATTTGCCGTGGCGGGAGGATGTATCTCCCTACCGCACGTGGGTGTCGGAAATCATGCTGCAGCAGACGCGGGTCAGCGCCGTGATTCCCTATTTTGAGCGTTTTATGGAGGAGCTGCCGACAGTGGACGCTTTGGCGTCAGCGGAGGAAGCCCAACTCCTTGCCCTGTGGCAGGGCTTGGGGTACTATTCCCGCGCACGGAATCTCCAAAAAGCGGCAAAAACCATCGTAGGTGACCTCGGTGGCAAGTTCCCCGACAGTTACGAGGAACTGCTGAAGCTGACAGGCGTGGGTGAGTATACGGCGGGGGCAATCGCCTCTATCGCCTTCCACCGCCCTGTTCCTGCCGTGGACGGCAATGTGCTGCGGGTAGTTGCGCGGCTCAGTGATTGCAGCGACAACATCTTAAATGAGTCTGTCCGCCGCCGCTTTCGCGAGGAGTTGGAGAAAGTTATCCCCCACGACCGTCCAGGGGATTTTAACCAAGCACTGATGGAGTTGGGTGCGTTGGTGTGTTTGCCCAACACAGAGCCAAAGTGCGAGGTGTGTCCCTGCCGTGAGTTCTGCCTCGCCTATGCACGCGGTCATCAGACCGCGCTGCCTGTGCGGGAAAAGGACAAGGGCAAGCGAAAAGAGGAGAAAACTGTTTTCATCCTGCGGCGCGGCGATTGCGAAGCGGTGCGGCAGCGCCCCAATGAAGGTCTGCTTGCCTCGCTGTGGGAATATCCCAACGTTGAGGGGACACTTAATGAACAGCAAGCCGCAAAGCAGCTTGCCGAGTGGGATATCATTCCCCACAATTGGTTGAAAACAGCGCATAAGAAACATATTTTCACCCACATCGTTTGGGAAATGACGGTATATACCATTGAAATTATGGGCAGAGGCTGCAACGAGTGGTCTTGGCGCAGTGAAGAAAACACTGACGACTACCCCATGCCCACCGCTTTTTCAAAACTAAGGAGAGAGAAATAAATGGCACAGCTTTACTTCAAATATGGAGCCATGGGCTCCAGCAAAACCGCCAACGCACTGATGGCGCGCTTTAACTACGAAGAACGAGGACAGGCAACCCTGCTGGTAAAACCCCAACTGGACACCCGCGACGGTGAGCACATGGTGCGCTCCCGCATTGGCCTCACCCATCCCTGCATCTATTTTCACGAGATGCAGGCCATGTCCGACGAGGCGCTGCAGGGCTACGCCTGCATCATCGTGGACGAGGCACAGTTCCTGACCAAGGAGGAGGTCTACTACCTCGTCCACTTGGTGGATGATTGCAACATCCCTGTCATTTGCTACGGTCTCCGCGCCGACTTCCGCGGGGAGCTCTTCGAGGGCAGCTATCACCTGCTGGTGCTGGCGGATAAGCTGGAGGAGGTCAAGACCATCTGCTGGTGCGGTAAGAAGGCCGCCTTCAACGCCCGCTTTGACGAGAGCGGCAAGGTGGTGAAAGAGGGCGCACAGGTGGTGCTGGGCGCCAACGACCGCTATATCGGCCTGTGCCGCCGCCACTGGATGTCGGGCGACTTGGGCGAGGACTTTGCCCGCCTGCGGAAATGATTTGCACACTTTGTCCCCGCCGCTGCAATGCTGAGCGGATAGAAAACTACGGTGGCGGCTTTTGCCATATGCCTACCACGCCACACATTGCCCGCGCGGCGCTCCACCACTGGGAAGAGCCTGTGATTTCGGGCACGCAGGGCAGCGGCGCAGTGTTCTTCTCGGGCTGTGCATTGCGGTGCGTGTTTTGCCAAAACCACGACATCTCCGCAGAGTGTTTCGGCGAGGCAGTGAGTATTGAGCGGCTGCGGGAGATTTACGGAGAACTCATTGCACAGGGCGCACACAACATCAACCTTGTGACGGCCTCCCACTTTGCCCCGTGGGTGGTGGAGAGTCTCTCCCCTACTTTAAGCGTGCCTGTGGTGTGGAACTGCGGCGGCTATGAGTCGGCAGAGATTTTGTCCATGCTGGAAGGCAAGGTGCAGGTATATCTCCCCGACCTTAAGTATGCCGACAATGCTTTGGCGGCGAAGCTGTCCGCTGCACCCGATTATTTCGAAGTCGCCACCGCTGCCATAGAGGAAATGCACCGACAGGTGGGCGATTGCGTTATTGAGAACGGGCTACTAAAGCGGGGCGTGGTCATTCGCCACCTTGTGCTGCCGGGACAGCTTGAGAACACGCGCCGCGTGCTGGATTGGGTAAGCCAAACCTTCACCGCGGGGCAGGTGCTGGTGTCACTTATGAGCCAGTATACGCCACAGCCCAACGCCGAGGGTCTGCTTGCACGCCGCGTCACGGCTGCAGAGTACCGCGCCGCGGCACAGTATATGGAGAACTGCGGCATTGTGGATGGCTTTTTACAGGAGCGGACAGCTGCAAAAGAGGAATATACCCCGCCTTTCGATTTGACGGGAGTGAGATAAAAAAGAGCCCACGAGGGCTCTTTTTTTGCGGGTCGATGTGGGCATCGACCCCTACATTATAACAAATCCATCACCCAAATGACCAAGCCATACACCGCGGCGGCGGCAGAACCGAAAACAATGACAGGGCCTGCTACGGAGAACATCTTTACCGCCGTGCCTGTCACCACGCCCTCGGCGCGGAAGTCAATGGCAGGAGATGCCACGGCGTTGGCAAAACCCGTAATGGGCACCAGCGTTCCTGCGCCTGCATGCCGGGCAAGCTTATGATAGAGGCCGAGGGCGGTGAAAAAGGTGGAGAGAAACACCAGCGTCATGGATACAGCGGTGGAAGCATCCTCCTCCGTAAGGCCGAGAGCTTGATAGCCGTCGCCGATGGCCTGTCCGAGACAGCAAATGGCACCGCCCACCAAAAATGCCTTGAGGATATTCTTTCCCATAGGGGAAGGCGGGTTCATTCCCTTGACATACTCGCCATACTCTTTCTGTGTCATATTCACCCGAGCACACTTCCTTTCGCCCGTTAGCATTCCCCATTTGCAGAAAAACATACATTGCCAAGATACGAAAAACGGGCTATACTATAGGAAAACAGCACTACGTAGGAGGTGTCCTATGTCCCAGTACAATCTCTTCAGGCGCAAGCCGCTGCAATACGCGAAAATCAGCGACGTCAGCTGCACAGGCTGCGGATGGTGCGCCAAGTTCTGCCCCATGGAGTGCATCAAAATGCGCCCCGACGGCTTTTACACGGTGAATGAAGCCCACTGCATCGGCTGCGGCAAGTGCAAAAAGAACTGCTTTTGGGATGCCGTGGAGATCATCAAGCGTCCCCGCGAGGAGGCAGAACTATGAGCGCAAACTTGGGGCTCTATGTCCATATCCCCTTTTGTAAGCAGAAGTGCGCTTACTGCGACTTTTATTCCCTCGCAGGGAATGAAGGACAAATGGACGCTTACTGCGGGGCGCTGACACGGCACTTGGAAGAGGTCGCGCCCCGCTGCAGCGGAACGATGGTGGACACGGTGTATTTTGGCGGCGGCACCCCCTCCTATTTGGGGGCTGCGCGGCTGACGGCGCTCTTAAAAACCATCAAAAAACGCTATACTCTCGCAAAAGATGCGGAGATCACCGTGGAGTGTAACCCCGACAGCGCAGGGGATTGGAAAATGCTGCGACAGCTGCGGCGTGCAGGATTTAACCGCATCTCCCTCGGTGTACAGTCTACGGACGATGAACTGCTCCGCGAAATCGGGCGCGTACATACCTTTGCCCAAGTCACCGATGCGATTACATCGGCACGGATGGCAAAGATCAATAACATCAGCCTCGACCTTATCTATGGACTTCCCCAGCAGACTATGGAACAGTGGCAGAATTCGGTACGTACCGCTGTCGCCTTGGAGGTGGAGCATTTAAGCTGCTACGGTTTGAAGGTGGAAGAGGGTACGCCCCTCTACGTACGCCGTAACACGGCGCAGCTGCCCGATGATGACATGCAGGCAGAGATGTATCTTTGGATGGTATCCTACTTGGAAAAGCACGGGTATCATCAGTACGAGATTTCCAACTTTGCTCGTGAGGGTTACGAGAGCCGCCATAACCGCAAGTATTGGCGCCTTGAGCCCTATGCAGGCTTTGGCCCCGGGGCACATTCTGATTTTGGTGATGTGCGCTTTGCCTACACCCGCGATCTACGTAGTTATATCGAGGGGGATTTGGAGCTTTCTGAGCGGGAGGAGATGTCGCCGCGGGATCGAATGCAGGAGTATATCATGCTGTCCCTGCGCACCACCGACGGCATTGACCGCAGCTATTTTGAGCGGCAGTATCGTCAGCGGTTTGCGCCTATGGAAACACTGTTGGAACAGTATGAAAAGCACGGCTTGGCAATGCGAACGGAAAAGGGTTGGCGCTTGACGGCAGAGGGCTTTTTGCTGTCCAACACCATCATCGTTTCCCTGCAGGAGGCCATTGGGCACGCCATGCAGGACCGGCTGCGGCGCGCCCACGAGGGAGATTTCCGTATTTTGGAATAAAGTAACAGGCAAAACCGCCGCAAACCTGTGGGTTTGCGGCGGTGCTAACTTTTTTCAAGTTCCCTTCGGTACATTGTGAAAATTCAGCATCAAGCGCTCCAAAAGGATCTTCGCCATCTCCTTGGGACTCTCCCGTTCCTCTTTGTTAAGCCAGCAGCGCAGCATCTCAAACAGCCCGAACAGCACAAATCGGTTGATGTATTCTGCCTCCACCTTGGGCACATTGGTGGTCATCATTTCAATGGAGTTTTCCACGATTGCCATCGCGAAGAGCTTTTGGGGAAATTCCGTGTCCATGTTGGAGTTGATCAGCAGGCGGATGAACTCCAGATCCCTTTCGAAAAAGGCAAGGAGCTTTTCTATGGTGCTGCCGTTCTTTTCCTTATCCTCTGCGATCGTCTCTTCTATCATGTGCAGAAGATCCTTTTCCATATCGTCAAGAAGATCGAATTGATTGCCATAATACTTATAAAAAGTGGTGCGGTTCACATCGGCACGCTGGCACAGTTCCCGCACGGAAATGTGATAAATATCCGTCTCCTTCAGCAGTTCAATGAAGGCATCCTTCAGCATGCGCTTCGTCATGGTGACTCTGCGATCTTCTTTTCTTTCCATAGCACGCTCCAAAAGTAAATTTTCCATGAACCCTCAACACATTTCTTAAATGTGTTGCTTTTTATTCCAACGAAAAATTTCTGTCGGTTGTATTATCAACACATGTTCATTATAATAGTATAAATTTATTGTGTCAAGTTGTCGGCATTTTTTCGGCTGAGTATACATTTCTTTCATGCAGGGGGCCTCTTTATGATCGCAAAATTTAGTGTTAAAAAGCCACTGACGGTGTTTGTTATTACGCTGGCCGTGGTCATCCTGGGCGTGGTCTCCTACACGAAGATGACGCCGGATCTGATGCCCAACATGGACTTCCCCTATGTGATCGTGGTGACCTCCGATCCCGGTGCAAGCCCCGAGAGCATTGAGAAGGAGATCACACGGCCTATCGAAGAATCCATGGCCACGCTGGATCATATTAAGTCCATCACCTCCACCTCACAAAACAGCGTATCCATGGTGGTGCTGGAATTTGAAGACGGCACGGACATGAACACTCTCAGCCTCGACATTCAGCAGAAGCTGACGGCACTGGAAGGGGGCTGGGACGAGATGGTGTCTACCCCGTATACCATGAAGATCAACCCCTCCATGCTGCCGGTGATGGTGGCTGCCATCAGTTATGAGGGTATGGAAGTGGAGGAACTCAGCGACTTCGTCAACGAGGAGCTGGAGCAGAAGCTGACGGGTATCTCCGGCGTGGCCAGCGTGGATATCTCCGGTACGCTGGAGCGGCAGATGCATGTGATTTTGGACAGCAAGAAGCTGGACAAGGTCTCTGCAGAAATGCTGGTGGAGGCAGAAAAGCTGCTGGATGACGCTGAGAAAACGCTGAAGGATGCCCGCGAGCAGGTGGTGGAGGCACAGGAGATGATCGCCGATGCCAAGGAGGATATGGCTGACAGCGCCGCCGTGGAGATCTCCGGCGCAGCCTCCAGCGCAGGCGACATGCTGGACGAGGTGCAGAAATACGATCCCGATCAGTATGATCCTGAGGATTTCGACCCCGATAATTTTGATCCCGAGGACTACCTGCCCGAGGAGGAAGAACTCCCCCTGTTCGGCACAAAGGAGTTTGATGCCCTTTCTAAGGAGGAGCAGCTTGCCTCACTGGTAGCCGAAGGTAATGCGCGGGAGGCTTCAATCAACGCTAACAAGACGGCGCAGACCGAGTATCCCAAGCAGATAGACGATAATGAGGCGCAGATCAAAAAGAATAATGAGGAGATCGCTGTCATCGACGGCAAGATTGCGGCAAACCGAGCTGCTCGCGCCAACTTAGTAAAAGAACTCTCCACTCCCACTTCTACAGAAACACCGGAGAAAATTCAAGAGAAAATCGATGCCCTCAATGCAGAGTATCAGCAGCTGCAGCTGGATCGCACGGAGCTCGTCACTGCCAATACAGCGTTGAGCAATGCCAACAAGAACATGCAGGATGCCCTCGATGAGACGATTCCGGAGCAGCTTGATACCGACCGGAAGCGCCTTGCCGTCCTTGATGCGGAAATCGAAAAGCGCGGCACTACCCGCGCAGAAGAAAACAAGAAAAACGAGGAAGAGGCTGAAAAAGAGGCGGAGCAGGCAGAGAAGGATGCCGAGCAGGCTATGGAGGACTTGGACTCCCTTCTCGACACTCTCTCCAATCCCGCGTATGTGTCCAACATGCTGGTTGGTGCTATGGACGGCATGCAGCAGCTTACTGAGGCAGAAATTCGCCTCAATGACGCCTTGATGCAGATCGATCAAGGCTTGGACACCATCGAAACTGAGCGCAAAAACCTCAAGGACACCCTTGACTTGGGCGGCACGCTGACGGTCAGCGTGATTGAACAGCTGCTGACGGCACAGAATTTCTCCATGCCCGCCGGCTATATTGACGACAACGAGGGCATCAGCTACATGGTCAGCGTGGGCGACAGCCTCACCACAAAAGAAGAGGTGGAGGCACTGGTGCTCTTTGACCCGGGTCTCGGTGACATGACTCCCATTCGCCTTGAGGACATCGCCACGGTGGTCTACACCGACAACGGCGACGAGATCTACGCCAAGCTCAACGGTGTCAACGGCATTGTTGCCAGCTTTACCAAGCAGTCTACCTATGCTACCGCCGAGGTCAGCGACAGCATTTCCGCCCGTCTTGATGCGCTGAGCAAGGAATATGAGGGGCTCAGCTTCCAACCACTGATGGATCAAGGCGACTATATCTACCTTATCGTGGAGACGATCCTCTCCTCCCTGCTGTGGGGTGCCCTCTTCTCCGTGCTGGTGCTGTACGTGTTCCTGCGGGATTGGCGACCCACGCTCATTACGCTGATTTCTATTCCCACCAGTGTGATTTTCGCCATCGTGCTGATGTATTTCTCCGGCGTGACCATCAACATGATCTCCCTGTCGGGCTTGGCGGTGGCGGTGGGTATGCTGGTGGATAACTCAGTGGTTGTCATTGAGAACATCTACCGCCTGCGCGATAAGGGCGCAACCGTCATCCAGGCCGCCGTGTCCGGCGCGCAGCAGGTGGCGGGCGCCGTTGTCTCCTCCACCTTGACCACGGTGTGCGTGTTCCTGCCCATCGTGTTCGTGGAGGGCTTTACGAAAGACCTCTTTACCGACCTTGCTCTGACCATGACCTATTCCCTCATGGCCAGCTTGCTGGTGGCATTGACCGTGGTGCCCGCCATGGGCAGCGGTATGCTGCGGCGTATTCCCGAGCAAAAACCGGGATTACTGGATAAGCTGATGCCCCAGTATCGCAAGGCGATCGTGTGGTCACTAAACCATAAGGCCATGGTACTGCTGGCATCGCTGGTGCTGCTGGTGGCTTCGGCAGCGGCAATTTTGGGCCGCGGATTCTCCTTCATGCCGGAGATGGACATGAATTCCGTCAATGTCACCGTGGAGATGCCGGAGAATTGTACCCGCGAGGAGGCAGAAGATCTTATTGATGAGGTCTCCCGCCGCATTCTGACCATCGAGGACGTCACCGCTGTCGGCGCAATGATCGAAACTGACAGCGCCACCGCCATGCTCTCCGGCGGCGCAAGCTACACCACCACCATTTATGTGACCATGCCCGACAACGTATCGGGTAATAAAGTAGGCAAGCAGATCGAAGAGGTTTGTGCCGATATGGAGTATGAGGTCACCGCTACCAATGTCATGGCCGGCATGATGGGTATGGTCACCGGCAACGGCGTGTCGATCCAGATTTACGGCGACGATATGGAGCAGCTGCAAAAGGCGGCAAAGACCATCGCCGCCGCCATGGAGGATGTAGAGGGCACAAAGGATGTGGCTGACGGCTTGGAAGATGCCGCACCTGCACTCCACGTATCGGTGGATCGGTCAAAAGCCATGAAGCACGGCATGACCGTGGCGCAGATTTATCTGGAAGTGGCCTCGGCACTGTCCACCGCCTCCTCGGCACAGGAGATCACCCTTGATGACCAAAACCTGTCCCTCACCATCGAGGCTGCCGAGGACAGCAAGCTGACCCGCGAGACGCTGCTGATGCTGCAAATTGATCCCGAGGCCTCTGCCGCCGCCATGGGTACCATGGGCGGCAGCAGTATGGGCAGCATGAGCGGCAGCTCTTCCGGTTCTATGGACATGAGCAGCATGGACATGAGCGCATTGGAGGAAATGCTGGGCGGCGAGGGCGATGACAGCACTGCCTCTACCGAGGAAAAGGAAGAAAAGAACGCCGAGACCAAGGTTGAGGAAAGCACCGTCTTCCTGCTGGGCGACGTGGCTACCGTGGAGGAGACCGTTAGCCTCAACACCATCTCACACGACCAGCAGCGCCGCGTCAT
Source organism: uncultured Oscillospiraceae bacterium (assembly GCA_964439545.1). Lineage (GTDB taxonomy): Bacteria > Bacillota > Clostridia > Oscillospirales > Oscillospiraceae > Vescimonas. The sequence continues at coordinate 14,677 of CAYTOO010000021.1, forward strand.
CACTGTCACCGCTGCCATTGCCGAGGGGCACAACGTGACCCTCGTCTCCTCCGACGCGGAAAAGGCGATAAAGACGCTGACGCTGCCCGAGGGCGTCACAGTGGAATTCGCAGGCGAGAACGAGTCTATCATGGAGGCTATGAAGCAGCTGGGTCTCATGTTGGTGCTGGGCATCGTGCTGGTGTACTTCATTATGGTGGCGCAGTTTCAGTCCCTGCGCGAGCCTTTCATCGTCATGTTCACCATTCCTCTCGCCTTTACCGGCGGTTTTGCAGCTCTCTTGATTGCAGGGATGGAAATCAGTGTGATCTCGTTGATCGGCTTTGTCATGCTGGTGGGTATTATCGTCAACAATGGTATCGTGCTGGTGGACTATATCAATCAGCAGCGTATGGCCGGCGTGGAGCGCCGCGAGGCCATTATTGATGCAGGCATCACCCGTCTGCGCCCCATTTTGATGACATCCCTGACCACCATCCTCGGCATGATCGTCACGGCAACGGCACAGAACGCAGGTACGTCCCTCATGCGCCCTGTAGCACTGGTGTGTATCGGCGGTCTGCTGTATGCAACACTGATGACGCTGTTCGTTGTTCCCTGCATGTACGAGATCATCAGTAAAAAGACCATCCGCGTGGTGGATGAGTCGGAGCTGGAATTGCTTGAGGATTAATCGCAATAAAAATCCCGCCCTGCATCGGGCGGGATTTCCCTTTTCAGTTCACTTGATCATCTCGCCGATCAACAGGGCGACTTCCACAGCGCCTACAGCTCCCATAGCTATAAGGCCGGGGAGGCGGGGCTTGCGGATGCGGATCGGCGTGATGTAAAGAGCCGCGATCACAAACATACCCACCGCCATCACAGCCGCCGATACCATGCCGTTCTCGGGCAGCAGCGTCAAGAGGTACAGCAGCGGAAACAGCAGCGTCGAGGAGGTGATGGGAAGCCCTAAATAGTATTTGCGGGGCTCTGTGCTGCTGCTCTGGCGCTCCTCCTCCGTCACATTGAAATAGGCAAGGCGGATCAACCCTGCCAGCACAAAGAAAATCAGCACAACAACGTACCACGCAGACACCGCGCCGAGCCACTCACGGGCAGCCAGCACATAGGCGGTCAGCGCAGGCAGTACACCAAAGCACATCACATCGTTCAGGGAATCGATTTGGATACCAAACCCCTTCTCTGTGGCGGTGCGGTTCTTCTTTGTGCGGGCAATGCGGCCATCCACCGTGTCCAGCAGGCCTGCCGCCATCAGGCAGATAATGGCAGCCATAGGATATCCCTCAATGGCCTGCAGCATACCACAGATACCAAAGGCCGTGGCTAGGTAGGTTGCAATCACTGTATAATCATATACACCGATCATGGGTTTATTCTTCCTCTCTTTTTTACGCGTTGCTCTATCCTATCAAATTTTCGACATTTTTGCAAGCTAACGTGCGAAAAGAACCCATAAAAAATCCCGCCTTTAGACGGGATTTTTAAGTTTTTATATTATTTATCCGTCTCGATGATGCCGTAGCCACCGTTATTACGGGCGTACACCACGGAAATGGACTCATCTGCCACATTGCGGAACACATAGAAGTTATGACCCAGCAGGTTCATCTGCAGGATGGCCTCATCCACCGTCATGGGCTTCACCACAAAGTGCTTGGTTCGCACCACGTGGAACACGTCTTCCTCGGCAACCTCAAACTCGGGTATCTCGGGGGCGACAGCCTCAGGACGCAGGTTCTTGGCCAAGCGCGTCTTGTTCTTGCGGATCCGACGCTCAATGAAGCTGACAGCGCCATCGATAGCACCGCGCATATCACCGTCGGGATCCTCCTCCTGGGCACGGAACAGCGTTCCGTTGGCAGCGCGGAGAGTCAGCTCCACTGTGCAGCGGTTCTTCTTCTCCACGGCGAAAGTCACAAAGGCGTCCGCTTCCTCAGCAAAGTAGCGGTCAAGCTTTCCGATCTTCTTCTCGGCATACTCCTTAATACTGTCGCTGAGAGAGACCTTCTTGCATGCGAATGTGAACTTCATAGTTGGCTCCTTTCTGCCTTACGGGACTTTACCCAAAAAGGGTCGGGGAGGGAGTTCCCCTCATCCTTTTGTGCATTATAGCACATTTTGCCAAGGTTGAAAAGTACCTTTAGGCACATTCTGCTAAACGCTCACATTCGACAAAAATTTTTGTGCGTTTCGACGGGGCACGGCAAAATCTCCTATGGACAAACAACCGTCCGCAGGTGTAAGATATTCATGGAAGCTTTCCAATATCCCACCCGTTATTTAGAGCCGCACCGAGGATTCTCGGCGCGGCTCCTTTTTTGCATTTATTCGGGTAGAGGCAGACCGTGGATCATCACGCGGCCAAAGCAGGTCAAGCTCCGTCCGCTGCCTACTGGGAACACCACATCCAGCGACTCCCGCTTGCGATTCAAGGAGAACAGATACACCATGCCCAAGGCATCGCGGTGGTACTGCTTGCACAGCATCTCTCCATCCACGCAGAAGATGCCCACATCGCCGCTCTGCAGAGGGTCGTGGTTCACATAGATCACGCTGCCATCGGCAATATAGGGCTCCATAGAGTCGCCTTGGATACGCACCGCCAACTCCGCGCCCACGGGGACTTCATCGGTGACAGGGAGCAGCTCATAGTCCTCCATAAACACAGGAGCGGCAAAGCCTGCGGCGGCAGGGGATGCGTACAGGGGGATCATCCGCTTTTCGCGGACAGGCAGTTCGCTCTCACTCTCCCGCTGCACAGCGGCGAAGCCATCCATCACCGAGCGCACCGTCTGTCGCGCTGCGCGGGGCAGGCTGCGGTACTGCTCCAGCATTTGCTGCTCCGATTCGCTGCACTGAAAGCTTTGGCGGAAACTGCCGCGGAAGAGATAGTTGGGGTCAACCTCCAGCGCGTTGAACAGCTGCAGCAACACATCCTCCTTGGGAAAGCTGACACCGGTCTCATAGTTACCAATTGCGCTGCGGCTCACCCCCAACATCGAGGCCAAATCATCGCGGCTGATGCCCAGTTCTTCTCTTCTTCGGCGCAGTAATTCACCAAATGCCATGGTGTTTCCCCTCCCGTTTTACAAGTTTCTTGTTATCTTGTCCTCATTCTACAGAAATCGACAGGATATGTCAAGGGAGAATCACAAGAAGCTTGTTATTTTCCTGTTGACAGAACAAGATTCTTGTGATATTATCATCTTGCTTACAAGAAACTTGTTCTTCCACAGACAGTCTATCCAAAATCTGCGGCGGATATGCCGCGGGATGCACCCTTCATCGCATCTTACCATCGTTTCAACGGGCTTGACGGGCACAGAGCGGGAACTTGAAAGCAAAGAGGGAAAATGACAAACCTCCCCATCCGCCAAAAGCAGATGGGGAGGTGCGTTGAAACTACTATATTGACATCAGCGCTTGCCGCTTCCGCCGCAGGCACGACAATCGCCGTCGCCGTGGCAGGTGCGGCAGCCGGCCTTGGCATCACCGAAACCGGTATAGCCATCGCCGCCGCAGGTATTGCAATCGCCGTCACCTCGGCAGGTCAGACAGTCCAGTTTGGCGAACTCAGGAACAAACGGCTCGTCCCGATCATAGAAATCATCATCGCTGCCGCCCGAATAGGAGGTGTCCACTACTGTCCCGTGGTTTAGGCTGAAATCCTCCATCTGCAGCCCCTGAGGCATGGTGAAGGTCACATAGCAGCGGTCATCGTCCTCCCACGCCGCTACTTTGATACGGAGGTTGCCCTCCACATCCTTATTCCGCAGCTCCCACGAGGACACCACACCGATATCCGTGTCGTTGTAAATCACATGGTTGCTGTCCACCTCATTCCAGCCGTACTGCTCCAGCGCCTCTACATAATCCACCACCGGCTGATAGCCCTCATAGCGGGAGATCTCGTAGATGGCCTTTCCTACCGAGGATTCATCTGCCTCGTAGAAGCATGTGGTGGGGTCGTAGCGATCAAAGCTGGGCAGCACCGACACATCGCCTGTGGGCCGCAGGAACTTCTTCCCGAAGGTGATCTCCCCATCCCAGCCGAGGTCGATGTAGCACTGATCGTAGTCACGGTAGCACTCGTAGCGGACATAGGCATTGCCCTCCACCTGCGGATGGCGCAGCGTCCATAGCTTCACATCGCCGATCCACCCCTCGGGCAGGTCGTAGGCTTCGGTAAGCTCGGCAGTATAGCCCCGTGACTCCAGCAGCGCCACATATTCCTCCGCTACCGTGTACAGCGCATCATCGGGGGCTTCAAAGCGAATCTTGAGATCGGACTTTTCATCGGCCAGATAGTATTCTCCCGAGGAGTCTACATCCATGAGATAGGGCAACACCGCAGGGTCATCGGCCTGTTCCTCCCATACCGTGCTCTGCACTTCATCCTGCCCCTCATTCTGCGCACCTTCCCCCGTCTCCGCACTGTCACTGACAGGCGGGGCGTCGGAAACGCCGCCGTTGCCTTGGGGCGCGTTGCCCTTTCCGCTACCCAACAGCGCAAAGGCCAGCACGAGGACAACTGCCACCGCGATCACCACGAAGGTTGCGCGGCGCTTTTTCGGGTCAGACAGCACCGATGCCATTCCCGCTACGACAGGATTATCTGTGGCAGGGCGCTCCAGCGCAGGCTCCACCGCCTTACCGCAATCGGGGCAGAATTTTGCCGCAGTAGGAAGCTCTGCGCCGCAATGGATGCAAAATTTTATTTTCTTCGGAGCGGTCATGGGGGGTTCCTCCTTGCTGCTGAGATCAATTCTTATTCTTGGCGGTATTCAGCGACGCGATCAGCATTCGCTTCAACTCTGTACAATGTTCCAGTACGATTTTATCGGCGCAATACCCGCTTTCGATCAGGAGTTCCAGCCAATATTCGCTTTCGGAACATTCTTTCAGTGCGATTTGAAGCTTAGAGATAAAATCCGCTCTGCTGTGCCCAAAAAAGGCTTCGCGAATGTTGGCACCAATACTGGTGCCAGAGCGAATCAACTGATTCGTCAGCACGGATTCCCGCTTTTCGCGCTTTATCTCATTGCAAACTTTGATAGTTTCCAATGCAAAACTCTTTGACTTGGAAAGAAGCGGACTGTCAGCCATGTAATCACCCTTTTCAAATTCGATTTTAAATTCGTAGAATTGAAAATCTCAACACTTATTACCTATTATCTCTTACTTATTACTTTACCAAAATCCCGAATGCGTTTCAAGGTAATAGTGAATAGGTAATAGGTAAAAAGTAAAATCCCGAACGCTTTCGCATTCGGGATTTTGGTGGGGGAAGGTG
>CAYTOO010000022.1:0-19957 GCA_964439545.1 uncultured Oscillospiraceae bacterium
GGTGATCTCCTCAGGGTCACGCTGATAGACCCACGAAATATCCATCACCTCGCGGGAGATGGTAGCGGAGAACATACCCAAGTTCTTCCGATTGGGGATCTTGTCCAAGATACGGGTCACATCGTGGATAAAGCCCATGTCCAGCATACGGTCAGCCTCATCCAGCACCACGGTCTTTACATCCTTCACCACCACGGTGCGGCGCTTCATATGGTCGCTGAGACGACCGGGGGTAGCCACCACGATTTGGGGACGGCGCTTCAGCGCCTCGATCTGCTTACCAATAGGCTGACCACCGTAGAGGCAAACGATACGCACGCCCTCGTGGCACACCGCCACCTCACGCATTTCATCGGTGATTTGAATGGCCAGCTCACGGGTGGGGGCAAGAATAATGGCCTGCACCTTCTCGCTGGTGGAGTCAATAGATTCAATAATGGGAATGCCGAAGGCCATGGTCTTGCCCGTGCCCGTAGGGGCTTTGGCGATGACATCCTTCCCCTCCATCATAGGGGGAATACAACCTGCCTGCACAGGTGTGGAGATGGTATATCCTTTGTTGCGGACAGCCCGCATACTTGCCTCGGACAGGCCGAAGCTGTCGAAAGACACCCCTTGGGTGATTTCCATAGCGTTGTTCCTCTTCTTCCATAAATATTTTCAGTTAGAGTCAGTATACCACATTCGTCCACTAAATGCAACGACCAGGTGTTGCTTTTGTCACGCCCCCTCTGCTATAATCTTCCACAAGAACACATCTTCCACAGGAGGGCACACCTATGAACTACACCATCCGCCCCTACAAAGCAGGCGAAGAACAGTACGTTGCCGAGGCACACCGCCGCATTTACTCCGAGGAATACCGCTGGGGTGAGAGCTTCACCTACTACGCCGCCCAAATCGCCCTCACCTTCCCCCAGCGCGGCAAATGCGCCGAAGAGGAGTTGTGGGTGGCAGAATCCGAGGGTCAGTTGGTTGGCTCTATCCTGCTGTGCCGCACGGAGGAGGCGGGCACGGGGCAGTTGCGGCTCTTCTTGGTGGAAAAATCTCACCGCAACGGCGGCATCGGCACGGCACTGACGGCGGCATTGATGGAACGGGCCCGCGCCGTGGGCTACCGCCGCCTCATCCTCTGGTCTGCCGACCCTCTCCACGATGCCCTCCGCCACTATGAAAAGCTGGGCTTTGCCTACGAAGAAGAAGTGGACAACCACGATTGGAGCTTAGAGGGCAAGGTGGTCAAGGAAATCAAAATGTCCCTCGACCTTTGATCTTTCCAAGATACAAAAATAATCCCGCCATTGGCGGGACTATTTTTGTATTGCCTGTTGACAATGTAAACAGCCTATGCTATCATGTGTTTACAACGTAAACTAACAGGAGGTGCCAATATGGAACACAGTTTTACCCCTACGGAATGGAAGCTGATGGAATGTCTGTGGGAAAAGGGCAGCGTTACAGGCCGCGAGGCGGTGGACTATCTCCAAGCCCACGCGGCGTGGAGCCGTAGCACCACCCTCACCATGCTGCGGCGCATGACGGAAAAAGGTGTCATTGTCTGCCGTGACAGCGAGGACGGCGTGAAAACCTACGCCCCTCTCGTGTCGCGGGCGCAGGCCGCCCAGCGGGAAACGGAGGACTTCCTCTCCCGCGTCTATCACGGCAGTGTCAGCAACCTCGTCAGCGCCATGACGGAAAAGCAAAATCTCACGCAAAAGGAGATCGACGAACTCTACGACATCCTGCGCCGCGCAGAATCCAAGCGGTAAGGAGGGGTAGATATGATGCTGAACTGGATCATTTCCTCTTCCCTACTCATTGTGGCGGTCATCATCCTGCGCTTTGCCCTGCGGGGCAAGGTCTCCCCCGCTGTAAGCTATGCTTTGTGGCTGGTGGTGCTGCTGCGTTTGTTGATCCCCGGCACAGTGACCCACGTTTCCTTCTCTGCCGCCACAGTGGTGGAGAATACGCAGCTTTCTCAGGATTTGGAGCGGCTGGAATACGTAGACGCGGTGGAACACGCCGATGATGGCAGCGTACTGGGTATCATGCACGATGCCGTGTTCAACACTGAAGTTGGCGGCTGGGCCGACACCCACACCATCGTGGACTACAGCGCCGACGAGGAGGAATTCTCCCGCTGGCAGCGCTCCAGTAACGTGAAAAACTTTGGCAAAAACATCCTTCGTCCCACGTGGATCGCAGGCATCGTCCTCGTGGCGGCGTGGTTCATTTTCATCAATGCCGTCTTTACCCACCGTCTCCGCCGCACGCGGCAGCGGTTGGCGGTAGATTGTCCCCGCCCTGTGTATATCTCCGATGCAGTGGAGACCCCCTGCCTCCACGGGCTCTTCGCACCCACCATCTATGTGACCCCCGCCGTGGCAGCGGATGAAACCGCCTTGCGCCATGTGCTGAGCCATGAACTGAGCCACTATCGCCACGGCGACCACATTTGGGGCATCTTCCGCGCCGCCGTCTTGGCGCTCCACTGGTATAACCCGCTGGTATGGTGGGCAGTGGCACTGTCCCGCCGCGATGGGGAGCTTGCCTGCGACGAATCCGCCATCGCCCTCTTGGGCGAAAGTCAGCGCACCGACTATGGGCGCACCCTTATCGGTCTCAGCTGCCGCGGCGGCGGGCGTGATCTGCTGCTGAACGCCACCACCATGACAGGCAGCAAGCGGGGCTTGCGCGAGCGCATCGTGCTGATTGCCGAAAAACCTCAGACGAAGGCTGCCGCCGTATTTTTGGCTGCTGTGGTGCTGCTCTTCGCCGTGGTGGTGACCTTCACAGGCAGCACCCCCTACGGCAGCTATATCCGCGCCAGCAGCGCTGAGCCCACGAATGAGGACTTCCGCCTTCGCTACGATAAGACCATCACCCATGTCCGCCTCGTCTGCGACATCTATCAAGACGGCGAACTGCTGCAGGTAGAAGATCACGTGCTTCCTGCCTCGGCGGTAGAGCACATCAACATTGAGCCCCGCCACAAGGGGACGGACACCTACGATTACGACATTGTCGTAACGACGGAGGGCAGCATCAGCAAGCAGGAGATCGTCTTTGACATTACCACCGGCTATACCTACGAGCAATACGGCTGGTCGACCCCCAACATGCCCGAGCCTGTAAAGCTGGCCGCGGGTGACAGCGTGATGCTGATGATCCTCCGTGCAGGAGAGGGTGCGCTGACCATCATCGGCGGAAATGAGCTGCCGGTGGAGGCACTTCGCTTCCTCCCCGACCGCACCGCCGTCATCCGACTGGAATTCTACGGCGATGAGAAATCCGCCCGCGACCAAGGCAGCGGCCTCGCCTACGAAAATCCCCTCGTAATTGCTGCCGACAACCTCCGCCGCTACGGTGACACTGTCTTTATGGCCTGCGAAAACAGCTGGAAGACCATGGACGACAATGTTAGCCTCTACACCCGCTATCGCTTCGGCAATCTGCAGCAAGCCACCCTCAGCGTGAAGTACTACCAAAAGGGGCAGCTGATGGAGGAGGCAACGCTCCCCTATGATCTGCGGCTGAGCCGCTACGGTTGCAACCTTGCCCCCACGGAAAACGGTTGGCAGGCCGGCGTAAGCGTTTATGACTACGCCCTCGGCCGCGAAACCGACTACTTCGACATCACCATCCCCGTCAGCGGTGAGCCGCAGGTGCAAAACCGCTACGGCAGCGACATTGGTGAGCTGGGGAATACTGCGGAATTTCCCTTGCAATTAGGACAGACCTACTGTCTCGCCACCGCCGTGTGGGGCGACAGTGTGTGCCATTGGGCATCCGAATATGAGGATCGCCCCGAGCGGATCGCTGAGGCGGAGCACTTGGTGCTCTTTGAGCTGACGGTGGAGGAGCACGGCGGCGATCTCTACGGCGAATATATGAGTGGCGTACGCCCCCTCTACATCCATCTGCCTCCCGAGCTGACCACATGGGAGTTGCCCAGTAAGGACGGAAAAACGGTCATCACAGGTGCTGTTATGGTTGTCGGCGGTCAAGGCTATGCGCTGACGGAGAAAGAATATCTGTCCATGATAGAGGTAGGGGGAGACGTCGAAACCCTTCTCTCCAACCGCCGCTATTGGGCCAAGGAATACGCCGACTATCTCCCCGAGTGGGTGCAGAATAGTGAAAGTGTAACAGGAACAGGCGACCTTACGGGGGCGATCCCTGAGTGGACGCTCCATGTGGCCGCACCCGCCGGCTCCACCCCTGAGAGCATTGTCAGCACCTTCGCCGACGAGCAGATCGTCTGCAAATCGGGGGCACTGACCTTTCAAAACCACAACGACTTTACCGTGTGGGTAAATCTGTGGAGCAAAACTGACAGCCGCGACAACGGAAGTGGGCGGTCTGTGGATGGTTTCTCGCTGGAAACGGGTGAATGGATAACACTGCACGATCTTTCTCCCGATTTGCTCTACAGCGTCTCCTTCGGCGCAATGGTGGAGGAGGGCACGAGAATGACACTGACCGTCCTTGACCACGATCCCTGCCATGATGAGTGATGAAAGGAGCGTGCCTATGAAAGGAAAGCCAAAGCCCCTTCTCGTCATCGCCCTTACCCTCGCCGCCATTGCCCTTTATATGACCGTGTTCTTCATCGTCAGAGGCGTGCCCGAGGGCAGCTATGTCCGCACCTCAGGCATGGGCGCGCCCACATGGCACTTCCAGTTGGAAGAGGATATCACCGATATGTATGTCCGCCACAGCTACTATAAGGACGGGGAGTTTATCACCTACGGCGAGAGCCGCTATGACACTGACCGTCTCCTCTCCTACAGCCTCGACATCGGCTGGAAGGATGTGTCCCTGCGGGAGTTCTACATGGACACAACGGCGAGATACACCCCCAGCCTTCGCCACTTCGCGGGGACGTACAGCTTTGGCACAAAGCAGGAGGGCTTGTTGACGATGAGCCTTTATAACCAGTTCCCCGATATTGAGTCGGAGTATCGCTTCTCTGCTCTCCGCTCGACAATGCCCATTTCCGTAAAAGAGGGCGTGCCCATCATGCTGATGAACATCGCCTTCGGAGATTGCACCCCCTTTGAGGTAGATAGCGAACTGGCCCGAAATCCCGCCCACCTCGCTGAGCTCTTGGAGAACGATGTGGGCAACCGCATCATTATTGAAGCCTATTTTGAATAAACCCCAAGACGCAAAAAATCCCGCCATCGGCGGGATTTTTTATGCTTTTTATTCCTTCGGCATGGTCTGCACAGCACTGCCGCCGAGGCCGAAATCATCGGCAACAGAGGCGGTGTCGCGCTTCAGCATGGTCTCCATGACGCGGATATCGCTGTCGATATCCATGGCGGTCTCGCGGTACAGCTCGTCCAGCTGATGCTCAAAGCCCGCGATGATGTTGTCCATGGTCTGCTCAATGCGCTCCTTGGCCTGATTGAGATTCTCGCCGCTGATGCCCGCCTCCTCAAAGTCGGCGTAGCTGTCCAGTAGCTTTTGGGTGGTAGGAAGATAGTACTTAAGGAACGTATTGGCCTTGTCGGCGGACTTGGGGTTATCCTCAATGAACTTGAAGATGCGCCCCGTCACCTGCTCAAGGCGGTCGATTTTGGCGCTCAGCTCAGCATCATCAATGCGGTCATTGGCGCGGCGAATGGCGCTGATGCGGAAATCGTGGTCAAAGCCGCTGGTAGGCGCGGCGGTGACTTTCGGCTCTGCCACGGGCTTTGCGCGGACATTGCGGCTTTCGTAATACTCCTGCGCAGCCGCAGCGGAGAGGAACAGCATATCCTGCCCGTTGTCCACATAGGCCTGCTTGCCCCACATGCCTTTTTCCACCATCATCTCAATGTCACGCTCGGCTTTGCCAAGGCGCACATCGGCGGCGCGGGCGAGGTCAGCGAGGGGGATGGCCTTACGGTCACCTGCGCAGGCCACATACTTGGCAAAGCGGCGGGCACGGCGCTTCATCATGCCGCCGCCGAACAGCAAGGCAATACCGCCCGAGAGGAGACCGAGGCAGGGGAAAATATCCTCCAAGAACCACATGAGGTCGCCGTATTCACCAAAGTAGAAGCTAAAATCGCTGAGAACGCCCAGGCAGGCCAGTGCACCCAGCGCTGCCAGCACGATGCCCACGATGGTCATGGCGCGGCTGCCCTTACGTCCATACTGGGGCGTAGAGGTTACTTTCTTCACGGCGCTCTTCTTAGGGGCTGCCTTTGCCTTGGGAGCGGCTTTTGTCTCTGTCTTGGGAGCGGCTTTCTGCGCCGTCTGCGCACCTGTAGTAGAGGTATACGTACCACTGGCCTTGCCGTAGTTTTGGGTAGTCTTTTTCTTCTTGGGGTCATCCGTCAGCTTGGCAATGAGGAAGAACAAGCCCACAGGCCACGCCACCAAGAACATGAGACCGATAAACACCCAAGAGCCGATGTCGTTATCGCTCTTTTTGGGAGTATTCTCAAAGCCGTTATTCTTATCGTACTGATAACTCATGACTTAATGCCGCCCTTTCCCTCAAGCTTGCGCTTGTTGCCATGCTCGTCCACCACATAGGTGTGCTCAAGGGTGTCGCGGAGGTTGCCCACCACGGAGTCGATATACTCGCGGCGCAGAATATCACGCTCGCGGATCTCCTCCTCCGTCAAGCCCTCAGTCTTTGCCTTGCGGGCCAGTTCATTGATTCTATCAAGTTTCTTCTGATTCATAACGTTTCTCCCAAGTTCTGCGTGTTGTATAGGGCGGCGTAGATACCACCGCGCTGCATCAATTCTTCATGGCTGCCCTGCTCGGCAATAAGGCCGTCCTCCACCACCAAAATGCGATTGGCGCTGCGGATGGTACTGAGCCGATGGGCGATAATGAGTGTGGTACGCCCCACTGCCAAGGTGTCCAGCGCGTGCTGGATCTTGGCCTCGGTGACGCTGTCGAGAGCAGAGGTAGCCTCGTCCAAAATGAGGATGGGGGGATTCTTTAGGAAAATACGGGCAATGGCCACGCGCTGCTTTTGACCGCCACTGAGGAGCGCACCACGCTCGCCCACATAGGTATCAAAGCCGTGAGGCATGTCCATAATGTCGGCGTAGATCTCCGCTTTCTTCGCCGCCTCTTCCACCTCTGCATCCGTAGCATCGGGGCGACCGTAGCGGATATTTTCACGCACCGTGTCGGCAAAGAGAAACACATCCTGCTGCACGATGCCAATAGAGCAGCGGAGAGATTGGATGGTCACATCTCGCACATCGCGGCCATCTACGGTGATTGCGCCCTCCTGCACATCGTAAAAGCGGGGAATGAGCTGACAGAGGGTGGACTTGCCGCCGCCCGAAGAACCCACGATAGCCACCGTCTCTCCCGCCGCTACGCGAATATCCACGCCGCGGAGGACATCAGCGCTGCCATCGTAGGTAAAGTGGACGTTCTCCACGCCGATTTCACCCTCCACATCTGTCAAAACGGCTGCATCGGGTGTATCGGTGACGGTAGGGGCAGTATCCATCAGTTCGCAGAACCGCTGCAGACCCGCCATGCCGCTGGAGAAGAGCTCAGCAAAGGTCGCCAGCTTACGAACAGGGGCAATAAAGGTGGTGATATAGAGGGTGAAGGTCACCATGTCCACCAAGTCCATGGTACCCTGCATGATAAACCAGCCGCCGCCTGCAATGACCGCCACGTTTAAGATGGTGACAAACAGCTCCATGGTGGCGGTAAAGCGGCCCATCTCACGGTGGAAGCCCCGCTTGGCGGTCTTGAACCGCTCGTTCGCTCCGTCAAAACGCTCCTGCTGGATGCGCTCATTGGCAAAGGCCTTGGTGGTGCGGATGCCGCTGAGACCCGACTCAATTTCGGCGTTGATGGTGCCCGTCCGCTGCTTGGCGAGGTGGGAGGCACGGTTCATACCGTTGCGCCGCAAAATCAGCAGCAGGAGGAACAGGGGGATAATCACCAGCACAACGAGTGCCATGCGCCACTCGATGGAGAACATGACCGCCATAGCACCGATAATAGTCACAAAAGAGATCAGCAGATCCTCAGGACCGTGGTGGGCAAGCTCCGTCACCTCAAAAAGGTCGGTGGTAAGGCGGCTCATCAATTGACCTGTGCGGTTTTGATCGTAGAAATCAAAGCCCAGCGTCTGCATATGGTGATAGAGGTCGCGGCGAATGTCGGCCTCCACACGGATGCCGAAGGTATGCCCCCAAAAGCTGACGATATAATATAGCCCCGCCCGCAGCACGAAGGCCAGCGCGACAATGGCCATGACCACAAAGAACACGCGGTATTCCTGCTGAGGAAGCCACCGATTCAGCGCCTCACGGGAGACGATGGGGAAAATGATATCCACCACGGCGATCAGCACGGCGCAGGACATATCCAGCAGGAACAGCTTCCAATGGGGCTTAAAGTAGGACACAAAACGCCTCATGACACTCTGCTTCTTCTCCATCATCTCACCTCTTTTCTCTAGGACTCTAATACTGTAGTATAGCACACCACTTTTTCCTTTACAAGCGGCGCACAAAAGAAAAACGCAGCGGCATCCAAAGGGATGCCGCTGCGAAGAGCGTAAGTAGCTTACTTAACGCGGACGATGATCTCCACGTTGGTATTGTTCAGCTTGGCGGTGATGGTGGTCTCACCGGAGGTGATACCCTTAATGGTGCCGTCACTGGACACGGTAGCGATAGAACTGTTGGCAACAGACCAAACGGGCTTCACATCGGTGCCCTGTACCTCAAGGCCGAAGCTCTCACCCTTACCGAGGCTCACGTCAAACTTGCCGTCGGAGATCTTAGAAAGGCTGGTGCCGTACAAAGGCACGGTGATGTTGATCTTGCTGAGATCCACCTTAGTATCCACAGGAGGCTGAGGATCATCCACCACGGGATCGTCGCTCTCCACATTCTCCTTCACCGTCACGGCGCACACGGCGCTCTCGTCACCACAGGTAACGGTAACCACGGCGCTGCCCTCGGCAACAGCGGTGACCTTACCGTCCTCGCTGACGGTCAGGATCGCGGGATCGCTGTTCTGCCAGACACACTCTGCACCCTCGTCAACACCGGAAACCGTCAGCTGCTCGCTGCCACCGGGTGCCAACATCAGCACAGATTTATTGAGGGTCAGCTTCTTCTCCAGCACCACATCATCGCCCTGCTGCTCGTCATCATTCTGACCGGGCTGAGGCGTGACCTGCTCCGTGCCGGGACGGCCGTCGAACCACTCCTTGATGCTGTCGCCAAAAATGGCCCACACAGCGGCGGCGATGATCAAAATGATCACCAACACCAGCAGAGGACCCACAATGCTGGGTGCCTTGGCCTTCTGCTCCATGCGGCGATGGTTGCGCTTTTTTACCTTACCGTTATAATATTCCTCATCCTCTGCGCAGAAAGGACAGGATTTATAGCTATCGGAGAACATCTCTCCGCATTTTCTGCATTTCAACAAACTCATGAATTCTCCTCCAATGGACATACGATGGCATAGTACCTTTACATAATACCCAAAATCAATCCTGCCGTCAACTGAAAAATCCTGGAAATTCCCTCTTTTTTTACATCCTTTCTTGCTTTTCGTTCGTGTTCTTTTTATAATGTGAGGGAAAACTATACGGGAGGGCACTCTCTATGAATACCATTTTCATCGGCATCGCAGGCGGCACAGGCTCGGGCAAGACCACCTTGACGGAGCATTTGGCTCAGCGTTTCGGCGGCGATATCGCCGTGGTGCATCACGACAACTACTATAAGCGGCAGGATCGTCCCTTCGAAGAGCGTTGTTTGCAGAACTACGACCACCCCGATGCTTTTGAAACGGAGCGTATGGTGGCCGATCTCAAGCGCCTCAAGGCGGGCGAGGAGATCCTCTGCCCCGTGTACGACTATACCATCCATAACCGCACCGATGATACCCTCGCCGTCTCCCCCGCCCCCGTGGTGATCGTGGAGGGCATCCTCATTTTCCAGGATAAGGCATTGCGTGATCTCCTCGACATCAAGATCTTCGTGGAGACCGATGCCGATGTCCGTATTTTGCGCCGCGCTCAGCGTGACGTGGAGGAGCGTGGCCGCTCCCTCACCTCCGTCATCAACCAGTACTTGGCAACCGTCAAGCCTATGCACGAGCAGTTTGTAGAGCCGTCCCGCAAGTTTGCCGACATTGTGGTGCTGGAGGGCGGACACAA
This sequence comes from uncultured Oscillospiraceae bacterium, assembly GCA_964439545.1. Lineage (GTDB taxonomy): Bacteria > Bacillota > Clostridia > Oscillospirales > Oscillospiraceae > Vescimonas. The sequence goes on from CAYTOO010000022.1 coordinate 10,163, forward strand.
TCTGGTGGCGCTGGACATGATCATGCAGCGTATCGCCAATCACATTTCGGAGAATCGTCTATGATCTTACCCATCCTCGGTACGCTGTGTCTTTTAGGCGCGGTGTACTTCCTGCTGCCCCTCACCATGGACGTGTGCCATGTGGGGATGTTCTGGCCTGCGGCGCTGCTGGTGCTGCTGTCCACCATCTTCTTTTTCCCGCGCTTGTGGGGAAAGCTGCCCCGCAGGGCGAAGTCGGTAGGTATTACCCTCCTCTCCCTCGCCCTTTCCGTGGTGGCGGTGGTGTTCGTCTTTATGGCTGTTGCCGCCGCTGACCGTCCCACAGAGGGGGAAGCCGCCCCCGAGACCGTCATTCTTCTCGGCTGCCGCGTCTATGAGGGAAAGCCCAGCACCATGCTGCAAAACCGCATTGATGCCGCCTATGAATATCTGACCGCCCATCCCGAGGCAGTGGTAGTCACCACAGGTGGCCTTGATAGTAAGGCCGAGACCATCACACAGGGGGGCTGCGCCGCGGAGACCCTCATCGCCATGGGCATCGACCCCGCGCGGGTCTATGCCGAGGAAACGTCCTTCGACACCCGGGAAAATCTCCTCTTCGCCGCCGAGCTTATTGAGAAAAACGACCTCGACACCCATGTGGTCATTGCCAGTGATAACTTCCACCAGTTGCGGGGGCAAATCTACGCCCGCGAGGCGGGGCTTGATCCCCGCGCCGCAGGCTGCGCCAGTCCCGTGCTGTTGGGCGCAGGCTACGCCTGCCGCGAAGTTCTCGGCATCCTCGCCGCTGTGGTGGGATTGGAGTAAAATCGCCATTTTCTTCGTTCCGCAACCTGAGGTTGCGGAAATTCAAGGTTTCCTTTCTTGTCCGCAGCTGAAGTATTTGCTACCATAGGAGCAAAAGAAGGAGGTGCCATAATGAACTTTTCCGAGATCCTGATACAGCGGCGCAAGCAGCTGGGCTTGAGCCAAGAGGCACTGGCAGAAAAAATACAGGTCTCCCGCCAGGCCGTCAGTAAATGGGAAACGGGTGAAGCCATGCCCGACATGACAAAGCTCATTGCACTGGCTGATGCCCTCGACATGACACTTGATGTTTTATGCGGGCGAAACTTCACAGGACAGGCCATCAACATTTCCGCACCTGCAAAATCCGCACCCAAACGCCGCACATGGGTGCCTTGGATACTCTCTGCTGCTTTGTTGCTGTGCTGTGTCGTACTCCTGCTGAACGCAGCAAAGCCCTCTCCCCCTGCTCCCGCCCCCCTGCCGGATACCATCTCCGTTTCCGGTGTGATGTTCCACAATAACGGCAGCGGTTCTCTGTCCTACAGTTTTACCCCCAGCGTGGTAGGAGATGGATATACCTATGAGATCACTTTCTTGGAAACAGGCAGCCAGCCGCAAACCTTTGAAGTTGCCTGTGTGGGCGGCATCTGCTCCGATACTGTCTTTCTGCGGGACTTCTATTTTGCGAACAATGTATCCGTCGTTATCTCAAACGGAGAGGAATCCCGCGCCGTGCCCGTGGCTACAGACTTAAATTTGTTCTCCGCCAACCGCGCATCTTGGACACCTGTTGAGTAACGACAGATCACATTCATAAAAAGGTCTGCCTTGGCAGGCTTTTTTGTTTGCACTCCCTCGCCTTGACTTTTTAGGGAATTCCATGTATAGTAACTATCAGTTAGTCTCCGCTAACCGATAGCGTTATGAAAGTAAAGAGGGGAATTATCATGGAAAATGTCATCATTATCGCCATTGTTGCCGTGCTGGCAGTGGTGGGTGTTGTTTACACCGTCAAACACTTTAAGCGGCAGGGCGGCTGCTGCGGCAGCAGCGATTATAGACCTAAGAAGAAAAAGCTGGCAAATGTACGCTATAAGAAGGTCTTTCGCGTGGAAGGCATGCACTGCGTCAACTGCAAGAATCGCGTGGAAGAGCTGGTCAATGACCTGCGGGGCGTTGCGGGCAGCGTCGATCTCAAAAAGGGACTGCTGACGGTGTCCTATGCCGAGGATGTGGCCGATGAGCAGATCAAAGCCCGCATTGAAAAAAACGGTTATACCGTGACGGGCATCGAAAAAATCTAAATAACCACGCAAAAAACGCCGCAGCGATGCGGCGTTTTTTCTATGCAGTTGGAAATCGCGGTTTATACCACCATCTCGTAGGGGCCGATCTCGCTGACGGCGAGGTACTTGTCAAGCTCCAAAGGGGAATACACACCCAAGTCGGTGACAATACCCGTAATGAGCTGAGGAGGCGTAATGTCGAAGGCGGGGTAGTAGCCCTTCACGCCATCGGCAGCGGTCTTAACGCCCATGGCCTCCAGCGTCTCGGCGGGGTTGCGCAGCTCAATGTGGACACAATCCACGGTGGGATGACCCTGATCGGGGACACCGCTGACATACACAGGCACGCCCATGTAGTTGGCGGCGATGGAGATTTGGAACGTACCCACCTTGTTGACCACGTGACCATCGCAGCAGATGGCATCGGCGGCACAGGTGAAGAGGTCAATGCCCTCACGCTGCATGACGTAGGCGGGCATATTGTCGGTAATGACCGTCACATCAAAGCCCATGTCGTGGCAGACGGTGGCAGTGAGGCGTGCACCCTGGAAGAAAGGACGTGTCTCGGGGCAGAACACACGGACATTCTTACCCTGCTCGCGGCACTCCTTCAGCATCATACCAAGGATCGTCTCGGCGAAACATTGAGTCATGACAGCGCCGCCGTCGGGGATGAGAGCTGCCAAATGCTTGCCCATCTGACCCACGCGGGAATAGCGGCGGTTATTGGTGCGGACGGTAAAGTCGCGGATATAGGTGGCCACATCACGCTCACCGTTGGCAATAGCCTCGCGGGCAGCCTCCAAGCAGCCGCCCGTAATGCGCGCCATACGGCCCACGGTGGTGGGACGGGCATGGGCGATCACATCGGCAGCATGCTCGAGATACTCCAGCTGCTTGGCAGCATTCATATCGCGGCACTGATAGGCGGCCAGGGCCATCGCCATGGCCGCGGCGGTGAAGGGACCCGTGGACTGGGTCACCATGTCGCGGAGGGCCTGCACCACTTCTTCATAGGTGCGGCAGGTGACGAACTCCACCTTGCGGGGGTACACGCGGCGGTCGAGAATGCGGACCTCGCCGCTGTCGTACCACGCCACGTTTTCATATTGTAGCATAAAAGCCAAACCCTTGTCTGCTCTTTCCATGATTCTCTCTCCTTTTCTCACGCCATGAGCCGCGCAGCGGCGGCATTGGCCTCGTAGATGATTTTCTCTTTATCCAAAGTGAGGTATTCTCCGTTTTCGTAGAGGATGCGGCCATCCACCATGGTCAGCACCACATCGCTGCCCTGCATACTGTAGGCCACCAAACCCTCGGTGTCAATGTGGGGTATCATGTGGGGACGATCCAAGGCAACGGCGATGATGTCGGCCTTTTTACCCGCCTTCAACTCGCCTGTATCCTCGCGCCCCTGTACCAGCGCGCCGCTCCGCGTTGCCATGGTGATAATTTCCTTGGCAGTCATCAATGCAGCATCGCCGTGATAGCCGTTGTGGATGATGGAGGCAAGGTGCAGTTCCTTCACCATGTTGAGGGTGTTGTTGCTGGCAGCACCATCCGTACCGAGGGATACCAGCATCCCCTCGTCCAGCATCTGCGGAATAGGGGCAAAGCCGCTGCCCAGCTTCATGTTGCTGCTGGGATTGTGGACGACTGCCACACCCTTCTCTTTCATCAATTTGCGGTCACTTTCGCTGACCCACACGCAGTGTGCCGCCTGGCAGGGCACATCGAATACCCCCGCGCGGTCCATCCACTCCGCAGGGGTCATGCCATAGCGCTCCAAACATTCCTCATGCTCTGACTTCGTTTCCGACAGGTGGATGTGCATCCTTGCGCCCACGCTCTTGCACCACGCCGCCGTACCTGCCGCCACATGGGGATTGCAGGTATACTCCGCATGGAGGCAACCATCCACAAGAATGCGGCCATCGGCTGCGCCGTGCCATACCTTGTGGAACTCCACCAGCTTTTTCGCGCTCTCGTTCTGCTCGTAGGTCTCGGCGGGATTGAAGGACTGGACGGGGTAGTTGAGATTGGCCTTCATGCCGCTGCGCGCCACCAGCTCCGCCATGGTCTCGGGGTGGAAATACATATCGGAAAAGGAAGTCGTGCCGCAAGCGAGCATCTCCAGCAGCGCCAGGGCAGAGCCTGCGCGGATATCCTCTGCCGTCATCTTCCCCTCAATGGGGAACACCGCCTCGGTGAGCCAGCGCTGCAGGGGCAAGTCCGTGCCCACGCCACGCAGCAGCGTCATAGCGGCGTGGGTATGGGTGTTCACCAACCCCGGCAGCAGCAGACGATGGGACATATCCTTTTCCACATCGAACTCGCCCTCGGGGCGTGTCGCACCCACATAGGTGATGACATCGCCCTCCACCGCCAAAAAGCCGTCTTTTATCACCCCATCGGGGGTGTAAATGTACGCATTTTTGAAAAGAAGCTTCATCTTTACATCTTCTCCAGCACGTTCATCAAGTAGGCGCTGAACTTATCGCCCACCGATCTGCCTATCACATTGACCTCCTCATCGGAGAGGGCCTCTTTCTGCATGCCTGCCGCCATGTTGGTGATGACGGAGAAGCCGAGACAGGGCATGCCGCAGTGTGCCGCCGTCAGAGCCTCGGTAACGGTGGACATACCCACCGCATCAGCGCCCAAGATACGGATAGCGCGGATCTCCGCCGCCGTCTCGAACTGGGGGCCCTGCATGAAGAAGTAGCATCCCTCATGGAAAGTCAAGCCACTACCCTCAGCACAGGAGAGGGCCAGTTCACGGAGGGCAGGGGTATACATCTCCTGCACATCGAAAAAGCGGGGACCAAACTCGGGGATATTCTTGCCACGCAGAGGGGAAAAGCCGCAGAACATCATCTGATCGTTGATAACCATAATGTCACCGGGCTTAAAGTCGGGATTCACGCCGCCGGCAGCATTGGTGAGGATCACCGCGCGGCAGCCCAATAGTTTAAACAGGCGCACGGGGGCAGTCAGCTGGTCAAAATCGTAGCCCTCATAGGAGTGGAAGCGACCGGACATACACACCACTTTTTTACCTGCGATGGTGCCGCAGATCAGCTTGCCTGCGTGGGTCGCCACGGTGGAACGGAGGAAATTGGGGATCTCCTCATAGGGAATGACCACCGGATCTTCCACGTGCTGGGCAAAGGGGCCAAGGGCGCTGCCCAAAACAATACCGATCTCGGGGGTAAAGCCGATCTTTTCGCGCACATATTCGGCGCTCTTGCAATAATATTCGTAATTATACTCCATATTCGCCCTCCTGATTGTATTATTTTGATTGTACCATGCCTGTTAAGAGATGTCAATTTCTGTCGATTTCCCCTATTTTCCTATGAAAAGGCTCTTGCAATTTAGAAATTTCGTGATACAATGAGGGTGATAATTCTTTATGGAGGTGCTCATTATGGCATACGCTATCAATTCCGCTTGTGTCAGCTGCGGCGCTTGCGCCGATGCTTGCCCCGTTGGCGCTATCTCTCAGGGTGATTCCCAGTACGTGATCGACGCCGGTGCTTGCCTGGATTGCGGTTCCTGCGCAGATACCTGCCCCAACGGCGCTATCAATCCCGCTGAGTAATCTACTTAGAAAAAAGACGCCGGACCTTGTGTCCGGCTTCTTTTTTTATCAAGGAGTTGTCTATGGAACGCTGCGAACAGCTGTGGAACAATGGCCCTCGCTATCTGTGGGATGAACACTGTTTTCCGCCCTCTACCGATTCCTTTCTCCTCGCCGCCTATCCCCGCTTAAAGCGGGGCGCTAAGGTCTGCGATTTGGGGGCAGGTGCGGGTTTACTCGGCGTGCTGCTTTTAAGCCGCGAGCCGTCGCTGACGGTGGTGGGTATTGAGAAGAATGACCACGCCTGCGCTTTTTTAGAGCGCAATGCCGCAGAGAACGGGCTTGATCTCACGGCGGTGCATGAGGATCTGCGGGATAAGGACACCCTTCCCCAACGGCAGAGCTTCGACCTGGTCATCACCAATCCCCCCTACTTTGCCGCCGAGCGCGGCGCGGTAGCAGAAGGTTCGCGGGGCATTGAGCGCACCGAATCCACCGCAGCACTCACCGACATTTTAGATGCCGCCGACTTTCTCCTCCGCTACGGTGGGGAGTTGGCCATCGTTTACAAAACCGACCGCTTGGCAGAGCTGATGCACGAGGCCACTGCCCGCAAGCTGATACCCAAGCGCCTCCGCCTTGTCCACGCCCACATTGATGCCGCCCCCTCCATGGCGCTGCTTGTGTGCAAAAAGGGCGGGCATCACGGCCTCATTGTCGAGCCACCGCTGCTGATGAAAAATGCAGACGACAGCGAGAGCGACTATGTGAAGGCGGCCTATTTCAGAGAAAAGGAAGGAACACTATGAGCGGAACACTCTATTTGGTGGCAACGCCCATCGGTAATTTGAGCGACTTCTCCCCCCGCGCTATCGAGACCCTCTCCACGGTGGATTTCATCGCCGCAGAAGATAAGCGGGTGTCACTGAAGCTTTTGAACCACTTCGAAATCAAAAAGCCCATGGTGAGCTATCATCAGCACAACCGCGCCGGTGCAGGCGAGGAGATCGTGCAGCGCCTGCTGGGCGGCGAGAGCTGCGCCCTCGTCACCGATGCAGGTACGCCTGCCATCTCCGACCCCGGCGAGGATCTGGTGAAGCTCTGCGCCGAAAAGGGCGTGAGCGTCATCTCTATTCCCGGCTGCTGCGCGGCGGTGAATGCCTTGGCGGTGTCGGGTCTGCCTACAGGCCGCTTTACCTTCGAGGGCTTCCTCGCCTCGGGTAAGTCCGAGCGCCGCGAGCAGCTAAAAGAGCTGTGCGGCGAGGAGCGCACCATGATTTTCCACGAAGCACCCCACCGTCTCCGCGCCACCCTCGCCGACATGGCGGAGGTACTGGGCGACCGCCCCATCGCGTTGTGCCGCGAAATCACCAAGCTCCACGAGGAGACGTTGCGCATGAGCCTTTGCAGCGCGGTAGAGTACTACGAGACCACCGAGCCTCGTGGCGAATATGTCCTCGTGGTAGGTGGACGCGAAAAGGCCCGCACAGAGATGACGTTGGAAGAGGGCGTGGCACTGGTGCTGCAGCGCCGTGAAGCGGGCGCAAAATTAAAAGATGCCGTCCGCTCCGTAGCAGATGACACAGGTTTGCCCCGCAACGCCCTTTACGAGGCAGCACTGAAACAATAATATATCCAAACAAACATGAAAGATCCCCGCCCTCTCCATGGCGGGGATCTTTCTTACGTTTACACGTTTTTGATTTCCTTCAGACATTTCGGGCAGATATTCTTTCCACGAAAAACCACGATGTCCTTCGCGCTGTCACAGAAGATGCAGCAAGGGCGATACTTCTTCAGCACGATGGCCGTGCCGTCCACATAGATCTCCAGTGCTTCTCTCTCCGCAATGTCCAAAGTACGACGGAGCTCAATGGGCAACACAATGCGCCCCAGCTCGTCCACTTTCCTTACAATTCCGGTCGATTTCACAGATTTCTTTCTCCTCTGTCCCTCTTTTAGCGACGATTTGGATGTGTCCATTATGCCACTTTTTTCTCGTCTTGTCAACCGAAGGCAGATATTTTGCTCGATTTTTCCTCAAATTACGACATCTGCTTTGTGCATATATTGCAAAGAGGTGGTTTTTCATGAGCATGACTTTCGTTGTAACAGTGCTGTTTCTTCTCTCATTTATTTTCGGTTTTGGGCGCGGTACAATGGCTGAAGTTTCCACCGCAGCACTGGAGGGAGCTTCTTCTGCGGTGGAGCTTTGTCTTTCTATGGCAGGCACATTGTGTTTATGGAATGGCGTGATGACGGTGTTGGAGCGCAGTTCGCTGGGGTTTCACTTAGGTCGGGCATTGCGTGTGGTACTGCGCCGTTTGTTCCCCAAGGGTGGACAGGATGCAGAAACTCTCACGGCACTCAGCGGCAATGTATCGGCAAATCTCCTCGGTCTCGGCAACGCCGCCACCCCCATGGGCATCCGCGCCGCCACAAAAATGGCGCAGGATTGCGGTGGTGTGGCAAGCAATGAACTTTGTCGTCTCGTAGTACTAAATACTGCTTCTGTACAGCTGCTTCCCACCACGGTAGCGGCTCTTCGCAACGCCGCAGGGAGCCAAACACCCCTCGATATTCTCCCCGCCGTGTGGCTCTCCTCCCTCATTTCCGTGGCAGCGGGGCTGGGAGCGGCGAAATTATTGGAGAGGTGGACGAGAGAATGAACGACTTCTCCTCTTTTATTATCCCCCTGCTCCTCGCCTTTATCTCCCTATGGGCGCTGCGGGAAAAGGTCAACGTCTACGAAGCACTCACCGAAGGAGCCGCAGAGGGGCTGCGGATATTGCTGCGGATTTTCCCCCACCTTTTGGCGCTGCTGACCGCCATCGCCATGTTTCGCGCCAGCGGCGGGTTGGACATCATCACCCAATGGCTGCGACCTGTCTTAGAGGCGGTAGGCATCCCCAGTGAAACAGCGGCCTTGGTACTGCTGCGCCCCTTCAGCGGCAGCGGCGGCCTCGCCATCGGCAGCGAGCTTATCACCACCTACGGCGCAGACAGCACCATCGGCCGCACGGCGGCGGTAATGCTGGGCTGTACGGAGACCACGTTTTACACCATCGCCGTCTATTTCGGCGCAGCGGGCATCAAAAAGCTGCGCCACACCATTCCCGCCGCACTGGTAGCAGATATTGCAGGCTTCCTCGCCGCCGCATGGTGCGTAAAGTGGATGTTTTGAGCAAAAAAAAGGTCCCTTTCGGGACCTTTTTTGTCGAGCAGGCGATTCACAACCGCGTTCATCACAAATCCTTTGGAGGATTCTTTATACCTGCTCTTTGGTATTAAGAGAAGTTCGTTGAAACTTCAATTAATCGTTTTGTATTCCGACTAAAATTAGTCCTTCTTCTTCAGGACGACAGCGGAACCGGCAGCAGCCATGACGGACATGCCAACGTACATAGCGATACCAGCGTCGAAGGTCTCAGCGGACTCAACCTTGTCAGACTCAACAGCAGCGGCGGAGCCGGTGCCAGCAACATACCACAGAGCATCAGCATCCAGAGTGGTCAGGACATCACCGGTAACAGCCTTGCCCTCGTAGCCAACGGGCAGAGACTCAGCAGCAACAGCCTTGGCGTTGCAAACCTTGCACAGGACGGAAGCGACATCGCCGGTCTTGCTGTCATACACAGCAGTGGTAGCATCCCAAGTGTGGGTGCCAGCGGTAACGACATCAGCCTTCTCATCAGCAGCGGCCAGAACGACAACCTTGTCACCCAGCAGGGCATACACATCACCAGTAGCATCCTCGGTGTAGTAGGTGGGCAGCTCAGTGGGGTTCAGATTGGTCTTGACATAGACAGCCTTAACACCCTCAGCATAAGCCTCCTTGGCGCAACCGGTCTTGACCAAATCGTAAGCCTCGACAACAGCAGTATAATCGTAGGTCTCCAGAGCCATCACGAACATGACCTTGCCGTTCTTGACCAGACGATACTCAGCGCAAGCCTCGTCGGTAACAACATACTTTTGACCATTGACGGTGTAGTAGTCAACAGTACCACCCTGAACAACGCCGTTCACAACGGTCTTGCCAGCGGCAGAGGTAAAGGTGACATCACCAGTGATGGTCTCTTCCTGAGTACCGTCAGCAGAATACAGCTTGTAGGTATCAGCAGCGAAAGCGGTGGT
>CAYTOO010000023.1:0-19935 GCA_964439545.1 uncultured Oscillospiraceae bacterium
GGTAAGGGTGGAAAGGTGAGGTAAGAGCTCACCCGATGGCTCGAGAGTGCCCATCGCTGTAAACTCTATCCGGAGCAACACCGCTATGGGGACATTGGTTGGCCCGACCGTCCCCGAGGTGGCTTGATCGCCGCGGCAACGCGGCGGCTAGATAGATGACTGTCAAGACAGAACCCGGCTTACAGAGCAGCTCGCAGATATGAAAAAGACGGCGTAAACCGCCGTCTTTTTCTGCGTTTATGGCGTTGTTTGTGTATCATGCACAAAAACAAAAGAAAAATTCGTGGATGTTTGTTGATTATAAGTCTTTACATTAGCGTGCTAAAGTGGTAGAGTGATATCACGATAAAACAAGGCCATCGCAAAACAGCGATGAGCAGAAAAGGAGAAAATTATGAAAAAGTTTTTGGCGATGATGCTGGCCCTGGTGATGGTGCTGTCCCTGGTGGCTTGTGGTGAGAAGGCTCCCGCCGATGACGGTGCTGCCGGTGATGAGGTTAAGACCTTTGTGATGGGTATTGACCCTGAGTATCCTCCCTTCAGCTATATCGATGACAACGGCGAGTACTCCGGTTTTGACGTTGAGGTTTGCAAGGCTGCTTGTGAGCTGCTGGGCTGGAACTTTGAGGTCTTCGGTGTGAACTGGGATCAGAAGCTGGTGCAGCTGGACGCTATGGAGTGTGATTGCATTTGGTCCGGTATGACCATCCGCGACAGCATGAAGGAAGCTGGCTATGTCCTGTCCGCTCCTTACTACTACAACACTCAGGTCATCCTGGTGAAGGATGACAGTGGCATCGCTACTGCCGATGATCTGGCTGGTAAGATCGTCAGCGTGCAGCTGGGTACCTCCGGTGAGGCTCTGCTGGCCGAGGGCGGCGAGCTGGAATCTTGGGCTGCTACCTTCGCTGAGCTGAGCACCACCGATAGCTTCATCAAGTGCTTCGCTGATCTGGATGGTAACGCTGTTGACGCCGTGTTCGTTGATATGCCCGTTGCTGCTGCTTACGTTGCTGAGAACGAGGGCTTCACCATCATCAACGAGAACTTGGGCGCTGAGGAGTACGGTATCGCTTTCCGTTCCGGTGACGCTGAGATGTGCGCACAGATCGAGGGTGCTGTGGCTGAGCTGGTTGCCAACGGCACCTACGCTGAGATCGCTGCCAAGTATCCCGACATCGATCCCGTCAACCTGGTGTTCCTGAACGACTAAGTTAACGTTCCTAGCTTAAGAAATTAGTAATCACTTCACTTCCCGAAGGCGCACTTAGCGCCTTCGGGAATGTGTGTGTAATGAGTTGAGGTTTTTTTATGACGCTAATGACCATGATTATGAAGATGAGCGAAGGTCTCGGAAGAACCTGCGCTATCTTCGCACTGACGCTGATTTTCTCCATACCTCTTGGTATGATCGTGGCATGGCTGCGCATGAGCAAGAATCGGGTGATTTCTTCTGTTACCCGTTTTATCATCTCTATTCTGCGCGGTACACCTTTGATGCTGCAGCTGCTTGCTGTTACATACGGCCCTTATTATCTCTTTGAAATTTCCGTTTCCCGCAATAAGCTGATCCCCGTAGTTGTCGCTTTTGCCATCAACTATGCCGCTTATTTCGCTGAGATTTATCGCGGTGGTATTGAGTCTATGCCCGTTGGCCAGTACGAGGCGGCAAATGTGTTGGGCTATTCCAAGATGCAGACCTTTTTCCGCATTATTCTGCCTCAGGTGGTCAAGCGCATTATGCCCAGTATCACCAATGAGGTGGTAACACTGGTTAAGGATACCTCTATGGCCTTTACTGTCTCCTATCAGGAGATGTTTACCATCGGTAAGCAGATCGCCAACTCCCAAACCAGCTTTACGCCCTTCCTTGTGGCCGGTGTGTTCTACTTCATCTTCAACGGTGTTGTAGACTTGGTGATGGGTAAGATCGAGAAGAGCATGAACTATTATTCCTAAGAGGTGCAGCAATGAATATTCTGAAAATGGAAAATGTAAGAAAGGTGTTCAACGAGGACTTAGAGGTTCTCAAGAGCATCTCTCTGTCTGTGGATGAAGGCGAGGTCGTGGCGATCATCGGCCCTTCCGGCTCCGGTAAATCCACATTGCTGCGCTGCGCTACGCTTTTGACGGATATGACCGCGGGTGAACTTTCCTATAAGGGTGAAAAAATCGTCAGCACGGTGGATAGAAAGGCCGTTTATGCCGATAAAGGAACGCTGAAAAAGGCCCGCGGCTGCTTCGGCCTTGTGTTCCAGAACTTCAATCTGTTCCCTCACTATTCTGTGCTGAAGAACCTGATTGATGCCCCCATGAACGTGTTGGGCGTTTCTAAAGCAGAGGCTATCGAGACAGCAAAGGAATTGCTTGACAAGATGGGTTTATCTGATAAGATCAACGCCTATCCCTGCGAACTCTCCGGTGGTCAGCAGCAGCGTGTGGCCATCGCCCGTGCGCTAGCCATGAAGCCCGACATCCTGTTTTTCGATGAGCCTACTTCTGCCCTTGACCCCGAGCTGACCGGCGAAATTTTGAAGGTCATCCGTCAGCTGGCAGAGGAGAACATGACCATGGTCATCGTTACCCACGAGATGATTTTCGCCCGCGATGTGGCCGATCGTATCGTGTTTATGGATGGCGGTGTCATCGTTGAGGAAGGCCCTGCCACGGAAGTGATCAACAATCCCAAGGAGGAGCGTACCCAACGCTTCCTCAACAAGTATCAGCAGTAATGATGGAACTTTCTTATGCTTTTATGGATCCCACCGGCAATATAACGGTGCTGGTGGAAGCGGCTGTCCCTGTTGAAATGCAGAAGCAAGTGGCAGACCGCATCATGGCGATTGAGCCATTGTGTGAGCAGGTGGGCTTTCTCGTGGATGCTCCTAGCGGCTGCGACACAGCCATTCGTATGGCAGGCGGCGAATTCTGCGGCAATGCCGCCATGTGTGCGTCGGCGCTCCACGCACTGCGCTGCGGCATCAAGGAGGAGAAAAAACTTCGTGTTGCTGTCAGTGGCAGGGGAGTGGCGGTTACCGTCAAGCCTACTGAAGAAGGGTATCACTGTTGTGTAGAGATGCCCTCTCCCAAGGAAATCGTGACGGTGGAAAAGCACGGTCTCAATCTGCCCGTTGTTTTAAGTGATGGTATCAGCCACGCCGTTCTGCTGGGTGCTGTTGACGACAGCACTGCCGAAACCATCGTGCGGGAATTGTGCGAAGAACTCCGTGCCGAGGCTATGGGCTTGATGCAGGTGGATTTGGAAGCAAGTACCATGAAACCGCTGGTCTATGTGCCGGATGCTGATACGCTGTTTTGGGAGAATTCCTGTGGTAGTGGCACTGCTGCTGTAGGTGCTTATTTGCGTGCTGCCGAAGGAAAAGCGGTATCTTTACCCCTACATCAAAAGGGTGGTACGCTGCGTGTTACTGCCGATGAGGCGGGAAAAATCTTCTTGCAAGGTTCTGCCCGCTTGGTGCGCCGCAACACAATCGTTTGTCCGTAATTTTATGCGCCGTGTCGAAAGATGCGGCGCGTTTTTTTGTGCCGTGGGATTGCAGTAGAGAGGAAAACCGAGTATAATATAGCCAAGGAAAAATAAGCCAAGGAGCACACACTATGACATTACAGGAATATATAAATAATCTCAAAAATAAATCCATTGCGGTGATCGGTATTGGTGTCAGCAACACGCCCTTGATTCGCCGCCTATGCAGCGAGGGTATCGATGTGACTGCCTGCGATAAGCGTACAGCAGAGGAATTGGGCGATCTTGCCACTGAACTGACGGCACTGGGCGCAAAGCTGCAGCTGGGCGCGGATTATCTCGATCATCTCACCCAGGATGTCATCTTCCGCACTCCAGGTCTCCGTCACGATGTGCCGCAGCTGAAGGCTGCTGTGGAGCGCGGTGCAGAGCTTACCTCGGAGATGGAGGTGTTCTTTGAGGTCTGCCCCTGTCCCATCATCGCCGTCACAGGTTCTGATGGTAAGACCACTACCACCACCATCATCGCCAAGCTGTTGGAGAAGGCGGGCTATACCGTTCATTTGGGTGGCAATATCGGCAATCCCTTGCTGTGCGAGGCTGACAATATGCGTGTCACCGACCTCACGGTGCTGGAACTGTCCAGCTTCCAGCTGATGACCATGACCCACAGCGCCCATGTGGCGGTCATCACCAACCTCGCTCCCAACCATTTGGATGTCCACACCGATATGGAGGAGTATGTTGCCTCCAAGGAGAACATCTTCCTCCACCAGTGGGCAAGCGACAGCGTGATCCTCAATTATGATAACGCTCTGACCCGCACCGAGGCGGAGAAGGCTGTTGGCAATGTGCAGTTCTTCAGCCGCCTTGATGCGGTGGAGGAGGGCACATTCCTCCGTGGCGATGTGATTTTCCGCCGCAGCGGGGGAGAGAGCATCCGCATCATGTCCGTGGATGATATTAAGCTGCCCGGCGTTCACAATGTGGAGAACTATTTGGCAGCCATTGCTGCCGTGGGAGACTTTGTACTTCCTACCATCATCCGCGACTTTGCCCGTGAATTCGGCGGCGTGGAGCACCGCATTGAGCTGGTACGTACTTACCGCGGTGTGCGGTATTATAACGACTCTATCGCCTCCAGCCCCAGCCGTACCACGGCAGGCTTGCGCTCCTTTAAGGAGAAAGTGATCCTCATTGCAGGCGGCTACGATAAGCACATTCCCTTCGATGATTTAGGCTGCGAGATCGTGGAGCATGTGAAGCTCCTTGTCCTGTGCGGTGCAACGGCTGAGAAGATCCGTGCCGCCGTGGAAGCTGCGCCCAACTATAAGTTGGGCTGCCCTGAGATTATAATGGCTTCTCCCTTTACAACTGCGGTGGAAACAGCGCGTAACCGTGCTGTGGAGGGTGACGTGGTGACCCTTTCTCCCGCCTGTGCCGCCTTTGACCAGTTCAAGAACTTCATGGAGCGTGGCAAGACTTTCAAGGCTATCGTCAACAGTTGGGAGGAATAAGGAAAAGCCGTCGCTTCATACCCTCACGGTAGGGGGTGAGGTAATGGAGCGGCTTCGTTATGTACGCTTGAGTAATCGTCAGCGCTGGGCAATATGGCTGACGCTGACGGGTGTCGCCCTTTTGGCGCTGCTGATTCTACTACTTGCTCACCTGCGGCCTGTGCTGACCAGCATGGCCTCGGCGCGAGTATCCAACAGTGTCAACCGCATTGTGGCTGCGGCAGTGGAGGAGGCTATTCAGCGTGGCGATATTAACTACGAGGCCTTCGTCACTTTTGAAAAGGATGCTACAGGCCGCGTGACGGCCCTGCGGAGCAACGTTGCGGAAGTAAACCGCATGCAAAGCGCCATTTCCGAGGAAATCCTCCACCGCCTATCGGAGGTTTCCACCAGTGAATTGCGCATCCCCATTGGTACACTGACAGGCTCTGCACTTTTATCGGGTCGCGGGCCATATATCACCGTGCGGATGCAGGCGGTGGGCAGCGCCAGCGCCGTGTTCCGCAATGAGTTTTCTGCCGCAGGCATCAATCAGACCCGCCATCAGATTTTGTTGGAAGTGGATGTGTATATGAGCATCCTCTTGCCGGGGATTCGTACTTCCACCACGGTGGCAAACGAGATCGCTGTTGCGGAAACGGTGATCGTAGGCAGCGTGCCGGAGAGCTATACGTATTTCTCTGCCTCGGCGGAGAATGCCTTGGATTATGCTGAAGATTTGATCAATTAACAAAAGAGGTTTTACTATGGACTATCGACAGGAAATTGCCCAGCTGCGTGAAACGCTGAACGAGGCAGGACATCTCTACTACGTGTTGGATGCCCCCACTATGTCCGATTTTGAATATGACCGCTTGCTGCGCCGTTTGGAGGAACTGGAGGCTGAACATCCCGAGGAAGTGACCCCCGATTCTCCCACCCAGCGCATCGGCGGCAAGATTTTGAGCCAGTTCGAAGAGGTGCGCCATGATGTGCCCTTGGAGAGTTTGCAGGATGTGTTCGATGCCGACGAAGTGCGTGCATTTTTCGACCGCGTGGCACAGGAGATTCCCAATGCCGCCTACAGCGTAGAGCCTAAGGTGGACGGTCTCAGCGTGGCGGTGGAGTACCGTGACGGCGTGTTTTATCGCGGTGCGACCCGCGGTGATGGCCGCGTGGGTGAGGATGTGACGGAGAATCTCCGTACCATTCGCTCTCTGCCTATGACACTGCCCGAGAAGCTGCCCCGTCTTATCGTCCGCGGCGAGGTCTATATGTCCCGCAGTGTTTTTGAGGAGATCAATGCCCGCCGCGAAATTGAGGGCAAGCCTTTAATGGCCAATCCCCGTAACGCCGCAGCAGGCTCTCTTCGCCAGTTGGATTCCCGCATTGCCGCCCAGCGTAAGCTGGACATTGCTATTTTCAACATGCAGCTGTGCGAGGGCAAGACTTTTGCAAGCCATACGGAGACCATCGAGTATTTGAAGTCTCAGCATTTCAAGGTGATCCCTCAGTGCTGCCTTCATACTGCGGAGGAAGTGATCGGGGAGATCGATCGCCTTGGCGAGGAGCGGGGCAACTACCCCTTCGACATTGACGGCGCGGTGGTGAAATTGGACGACCTCGCTCAGCGTGATATGCTGGGCAGCACCGCAAAATGCCCCCGTTGGGCAGTGGCTTACAAGTACCCGCCTGAGCAGAAACCCTCGGTGCTGAAAGATATTGTCATCCAAGTGGGCCGCACGGGCGTGTTGACACCCAAGGCGGTGCTTGCCCCTGTCCGTTTGGCGGGCAGCACTGTGTCCTTTGCCACCCTCCACAATCAAGATTTCATCAGCGGCAAGGATATCCGTATTGGCGATACGGTCATCGTCCGCAAGGCAGGCGAAATTATCCCCGAAATTGTGGAAGTAGTGATGGACAAGCGCCCCGAGGGTACTGTACCCTATGAAATTCCCGCAGAGTGTCCTGTCTGCGGCGCTGCCGTGGTACGTGATGAGGACGGCGTTGCACTGCGCTGCAGTGGCGCAGAGTGCCCCGCCCAGCGGCTGCGGAATCTCACCCATTTCGTCTCCCGCAATGCTATGGATATTGATGGCCTCGGCCCTGCGGTGATCAACAGTTTGATTGAGAACGATCTTGTGAAGAACGCCGCCGATCTCTATACGCTGAAGGTAGAGGATATCTCTCCCTTGGAGCGCATGGGAAAGAAGTCTGCCGCCAACGCTGTGGCAGCTATTGAAAAGTCCAAGGACAACGACCTGTGGCGTCTCATTGCAGCGCTGGGTATTCGACAGGTGGGCGACAAAGCCGCCAAAGTGCTGGCCTCCCACTTCGGCTCTATGGATGCCATCGCCGCCGCTACAGAGGAAGAACTGACCGCCATCGACGATGTGGGCCCCATCACCGCAGGCTTTATCCGCAGCTGGATGGAAAGCCCCCAGTCCCGCGACCTGCTTACACGCCTTAAAGAGGCGGGCGTGAATATGGTAGATCGCACCGAGAAGGTGGATGCCCGCTTTGCCGGTCTCACCTTCGTGCTGACGGGTGCGCTGACGAAGTTTACCCGCGACGAGGCTACAGAAATGATTGAACTCCGTGGCGGTAAGGCCAGCGGCAGTGTGTCGAAAAAGACAAGCTATGTTGTTGCGGGTGAAAACGCAGGCAGCAAGCTGACGAAAGCCCAGACACTGGGTATCCCCGTGCTGACGGAGGATGAATTCCTGCAGATGTTGCAGTAAGGAGAAGAAAATGGCAAAGAATACGAATTTGGCGCTCCGTGGTGCTGTGATGTATAGTGTGTTCGTCCGCGATCATACTCCCGAGGGGACGTTCCGCGCACTGGAAGGCGACCTCGATCGCCTTCGCTCTCTCGGTGTGGATATTCTGTGGCTCATGCCCATCCATCCCATTGGAAAGGTGAATCGCAAGGGCAGCGTGGGCAGCCCCTACGCTATCAGCGATTATCGCGCTGTGAATCCCGACATGGGTACGGTGGAGGATCTGCAGCACTTGGTGGATGCCTGCCACCAGCGGGACATGAAGTGCATTATCGATGTGGTCTATAACCACACCTCTCCCGACTCCGTGCTGGCTCATACCCATCCCGAGTTCTTCCTCCGCGATGCCGATGGCAACCCCACCCGCCGCGTGGAGGAGTGGAGCGACATTGTTGACCTCGACTACAGTAACGCTCCTCTTTGGGACTATCAAATCGAAACATTGGTGCAATGGGCGAAGATTGTGGACGGTTTCCGCTGCGATGTGGCAAGTTCCGTGCCCTTAGAGTTCTGGTGCCGCGCCCGTGAGGCAGTGGCAAAGGTGCGCCCCGATGCCATTTGGCTGGCGGAGAGTGTCTTTAGCAGCCACACCCGCTACATGCGCGCACAAGGAGCAGTGGCCTCCAGTGACGGCGATATGTATCAGGCATTTGACCTGACCTATGATTACGACATTTGGCCTCATGTGGAGGAGATGCTGGCCTCTCCCAAGGGCTTTAAGACCTATCTCCACATGCTCAACGTGCAGGAGGCCATCTACACGGAGAATTACATCAAGCTCCGCTGCTACGAAAACCACGATCAGCCCCGCCTTGCCTCTTATGCCAACACGGAGGAATCGCTCCACAACTTCTTGGCAATGCTCTACTTCCTCCGCGGCACGACTATGCTCTACAGCGGCATGGAGTTTGCGCCCCGCCATCAGGTGAGCCTTTTTGAGAAGGAGGATTCCTTCGCTGAGAAGAACGAGGACTTGCAGGCGTACCTTCGTACCCTGCGGAAGATGAAGGCAACGCTGCCGCTGTCTGCTTCTGGCTTCTGGGCAGAAGAGGGAGCAGAGGGCATCGCCGTCATGCACTACGATTGCCCCACCCAGCATATGCGCGGCGTGTTCAGCCCCTATGGCTGCCGCGGCAGCGTGGCAGTGTCTATGCCCGATGGTACATATGAAAACCTCTTAGGCGGCACGGTCACCGTGAAAGATGGCTGTGTAGAATTTACGGGTATGCCGCTGGTGTTTGGTAACTGAACATGAAAAAATTCCCTCCGCATCATGCGGAGGGAATTTTGCTATTAGGTGTTCTTCAATCGCAACTCTTCCATCTTTGCTTTCACAGCGCGGCCTGTAGGTGTGGCTGCGAGACCGCCCAGTGCCGTTTCGCGGAATTCCACAGGCATACGGCGACCCACTTCGTCCATAGCCTCGATGACCTCGTCCACGGGGACTTGGCTCTCGCAGCCTGCCAGTGCCATATCGGCGCAGCTGACGGCGTTCATTGCACCGATGACATTGCGCTTAACGCAGGGAACTTCCACCAAGCCTGCAATAGGATCACATACAAGACCCATGAGGTTGGCGAGGTTCATGGCAACGGCATGGCAAATCTGCTCACCTGTGCCGCCGCGAAGCGCCACCAGTGCGCCTGCTGCCATAGCAGAGGCAGTGCCGATCTCGGCCTGACAGCCGCCTGCAGCACCTGCAATAGAGCCTTTATAGGCGATGACAGCACCGATACCACTGGCGACATACAGCGCCTGCAAAATCTGCTGCTGACTGACTTCTTCATACTTACCCAAAGGCAGCAGCACAGCAGGGAGAACGCCGCAAGCGCCCGCCGTAGGTGCGGCCACAATACGGCGCATGCAGGCGTTGGATTCGCCCATGCTCAGTGCCTCGGCGATCACATCGCCGATATAGCCACCGGAGAGAGAGTCGTGGCGCATATTGTACTGGCGCATCTTCATGCCTTCGCCGCCCACCAAGCCGCTGACACTGCGGCGTCTGCCTGTATAGCTGTCGGCGGCTTCCTTCATGGCCTGCCAAATGCTCAGCATCTTTGCCATGGAGGACTCGCGACTTACCTGGCGCTCCTCCATATCATCTTCCAAGACAATCTCCCAGAAGGGTTTGCCGCTCTCATGGGAACGGTCAAGGATTTCCTGCATCGACAGTAGAGCCATCGTCCTCATCCTCCTTGTCATAGTAAGTGATTGCCATCACACCCGGCAGCGTGCCGATAAACTCCACCTGCCGGGGAGAAACATGCTGATCCGTCTCGATGATCATCAGCGACTCACCGCCGCGCTTCTGCCGCCACATGCTCATGTTAGCGATGTTGATGCGGAACTGGTTAAGGATAGTGGTAACGGCAGCCTCGGAAGAATAGTAGTCCAAATTGCGGATCACCAAGGTGTTATAGTCACCACTGAAATCTACGGCGATGCCATCGATCTTATTGACCTTGATGCGACCGCCGCCAAGGCTGGAGGCTTGGATCTCCAAGCGCTTCTCTTCCTTATCATAGACACAGATCATAGCGGTGTTGGGATGGGCATCCCGCAGTTCGCGGGTGTCAAAATGGAAGGAAAACCCCTGCTCATGAGCCACATCAAAGGAGTTGGGGATACGCAGATCATCGGGCTTCATGCCCAACAAACCCGCCACCAGCGCCTTATCCGTGCCGTGTCCCATGCCCGTCTCAGCAAAAGAGCCGTGGAGATGGATGTTGGCGCGGACAGGCTCAGTGCCCAACAGTGTTCTTGCCATAAGACCAATGCGCACCGCACCCGCCGTGTGGGAAGAGGAAGGGCCAACCATCACAGGCCCGAGAATATCAAAAATATCCATACGATCTCTCCTCGTAAGAATTGATTTGCCTAAATATTCTACCACACAAAGGAAGAAAAGGGAAGAGGTGCAAAGGGGAAAGACGCAAAGAGTTCATAAAAATACACCTCCCCTTTGCTTACAGCAAAAGGGAGGTGGTGTTATCCATATTATGCGCAATAGAAACGAATGGCAGTACTGATAAATTCAGCCGTGCCCTCGCCGTGTTTGTCTATATTGTTCTTAAATCGCTCGTCAGCTGTGTACATCTGTCCAAGTCCTGCGAGGATATCCTTGGTACAGGTGTAGAAATTGGTGGTGATGTAATCTTGTAGGGCTTTGACCAGATTTTGAACGGCAGGGGAGTCGGGTGTATTTTCCTTGCCCTTGCAAACGGCAAAAGCCGCGAGTATAGACTCCATACCTGTGAACAAGTCTGCTTCATTCTTACCTGCGACCTTTTCTGCGTACTCGGCGTAGGCGGCAGTATCGCCCCAACGGGTTTCGGCTTCCTGCTTGTACATATCGAACTTGCTCATGGTAACTTCTCCTTCGACTGCGTTTTTATTATCCTATCACATATTTTTCAGCGTTTCAATATTAGCAAAACTACTGAGAGGGTTTGGTTATAATAAAGACATCAGACAATCCAACTCTTGACTTTTTTGAGTCGATATAGTAAACTAGTCACGATATTTGTACAAGCGATGAAGAGAAGCAGTAAGCAGCTTAAGCGGATGCCAAGAGAGGGAGCGGTTGGTGTAAGTTCCCGTGAAGCCCTGCCCAAGTCGTCTCGGAGCTTTCGGCTGAAAAGTGTAGTAGGCCGCAACGGTTTGTCCGCCGTTATCGGGGCGCGGTGTAATTGCATCGAATGAGTGCGGGATGTTTCCCGAATACAGGTGGTACCACGGACGTAAGTTCGCCCTGTTTTGCTGCGGCAAAACAAGGCGATTTTTTGTTTTGCCAACTATCTCAAGTAAGGAGAATCGTTATGAAAGAATTGCCGAAAGTGTATGATCCTCGGCAGGTGGAGAGCAGCATCTATCAGATGTGGATGGATAACAACTGCTTCAGTGCCGAGCCCAATCCCGACAAAGAACCCTTCTGCATCGTCATGCCCCCGCCCAACGTGACGGGTCAGCTCCACATGGGTCACGCTATGGACTGCACGCTGCAGGACATCCTTATCCGCTATAAGCGCATGCAGGGCTTTGAGGCTCTGTGGCTCCCCGGCAGCGACCACGCAGGTATCGCCACCCAGATCAAGGTGGAAGAGGAACTGCGTAACACTGAGGGCCTCACTCGCCATGATCTGGGTCGTGAGAAGTTCCTCGAGCGCGTTTGGGCGTGGAAGGAGAAGTACGGCAGCCGTATCGTTGAGCAGCAGAAGAAGATGGGCGCCTCCTGCGATTGGAGCCGCGACCGCTTCACTATGGACGAGGGTTGCTCCCGCGCCGTCCGTGAGACTTTCTGTGAGCTGTACGAGAAGGGCCTTATCTACAAGGGCAGCCGCATCATCAACTGGTGCCCCCACTGCCTGACGGCTCTGTCCGATGCTGAGGTGGAGTACACCGAGAAGCCTGGTAACCTGTGGCATGTCCGCTATCCTCTGTCTGACGGCAGCGGTGACATCGTGGTGGCTACCACCCGTCCCGAGACCATGATGGGCGATACCGGTGTTGCTGTGAACCCCGAGGATGAGAAGTTCAAGCACCTCATCGGCAAGACCTGCATCTTGCCCATTATGAACCGTGAGATCCCCATCGTGGGTGATGAGTACTGCGAAATCGGCTTCGGTACCGGCGCGGTGAAGATGACTCCCGCCCATGATCCCAACGACTTCGAGGTTGGTCTGCGCCACAATCTGGACGTGATCCGTTGTATCGCTGATGATGGTACCATCAATGAAAACGGCGGTAAGTATAACGGTATGGATCGCTATGAGTGCCGCAAGGCCATCGTTGCCGATCTGGAAGCCGAGGGCTATCTCGTCAAGACCGAGCCCTATAGCCACAACGTGGGTACTTGCTATCGCTGCCACAACGATGTGGAGCCTCTAATCTCCGCCCAGTGGTTTGTGAAGATGCAGCCTCTGGCTGAAGAGGCCATCCGCGTGGTAAAGGACGGCACTGTGCAGTTCGTCCCTGAGCGCTTTACCAAGACCTATACCAACTGGATGGAGAACGTCCATGACTGGTGCATTTCCCGTCAGCTGTGGTGGGGTCATCAGATCCCCGCATGGTACTGCGACGAGTGTGGTCATATCAACGTGGATCGTGAAGATCCTACCAAGTGCGCCAAGTGCGGCTGCACCAGCCTGACTCGCGAAGAGGACGTGCTGGACACTTGGTTCAGCTCTGCTCTGTGGCCCTTCTCCACCTTGGGTTGGCCCAACCTGGATTCCAAGGATCTGAACTACTGGTATCCCACTTCTGTGCTGGTTACCGGCTATGACATCATTTTCTTCTGGGTGGCCCGTATGATCTTCTCCGGTATGGAGCAGATGAAGAAGGAGCCCTTCAAGACCGTGCTGATCCACGGCCTCGTCCGTGACGATAAGGGTCGTAAGATGTCCAAGTCCTTGGGCAACGGTATCGATCCTCTGGAGATGGCTGAGCAGTACGGCGCTGACGCACTGCGCTTCAACCTCATCACCGGCAACAGCCCCGGTAACGACATGCGTTTCTTTGTGGAGAAGTGCGAGGCAATGCGTAACTTCGCCAACAAGATTTGGAACGCTTCCCGCTTCGTGATGATGAACCTCACCATCGACAAGGTGGAGCTGCCCGAGAAGCTGGAGCTGGAGGATAAGTGGGTTCTGTCCAAGCTGAATACCTTGATCCGTGAGGTCACTGAGAACATGGACGCCTTCGAGCTGGGTATTGCCTCTGCCAAGGTCTATGACTTCATCTGGGACACCTACTGCGACTGGTATATCGAGCTGACCAAGACCCGTCTCAACGGCGAGGATGCCGAGGCCAAGAAGGCTGCAGAGAACGTCCTGTGCTACGTGCTGCTGCGTGTGCTGGAGCTGATGCATCCCTTCATGCCCTTCATCACCGAGGAGATTTGGCAGGCGCTGCCTCACGAGGGTGACTTCCTGATCACCGCCGCTTGGCCCACCTATTCCGAGGAGCTGAATTTCCCCGAGGCTGAGGCTGACATGGAGTGCGTTAAGGATGCCATCACCGCTGTCCGCGCACGCCGCGCTGAGATGAACGTGCCTCCCTCCAAGAAGGCACAGATGATCCTTGTGACCGCTCGTCCCACCACCTATGAGGTGGGTGTCCACTTCATCAAGCGTCTGGCTTACGCCAGCGAGGTCACCGTGACCACCGATGCTCCCGCAGATCTGACGGGCATGGTTACCGTGGTTACTCACGATGCCAACATCTATCTGCCTTTGGCAGAGCTGGTGGACATCGCCGCCGAGCTAGAGCGCATCGCCAAGGAGCGCGCTAAGGCTGAGGACAACTTGCGCCGCATCGAGGCAAAGCTCAGCAACGAGTCCTTTACCTCCCGCGCCCCCGAGGCTGTTGTCAATGCCGAGCGCGAGAAGGCTGACAAGGCTCGCGCTCTGATCGCTAAGCTGGACGAGTCTGCTGCCGCCATGCAGTTCTGATTTTCTTAGTTCTGCGACAGCGTTCTACGAAAATCACATCCTAAATACACTATAATCACCGTAGAGATTCTCTACGGTGATTATTTTTGTGCAAAAAATAGGACATGCCCCGTAGAGCATGTCAAAACGAAGGATAAAGGAGCAAGAAATATGGAAGTGATCGCAACGTGCCGTGAGCGCACTTTGGAACTAAAACTCCGCGGAGAGTTGGATCATCATGGAGCCTGCGGCCTGCTGACAAAGTTAGAGCGGGAGATTGAATCTGTGCTGCCCTCGGAATTGGTGATGGATTTTCACGGTGTGACCTTCATGGACAGCGCGGGAATCGCCGTGGCACTACGTGGTTGGCAGCGAATGCGTGAATTGGGTGGCAATGTAGTGCTGCGCGGTGTATCGAAGCAGGCACGAAAAGTGCTAGAGACTTCGGGTATAGGCCGCATGATGACGATTGAATGAATCCACAAAGTGAGAAGGAGGAGATACATATGCAGCGCACGGAAAATTATATGGTAATGGAATTTTTAAGCCGCAGCAGCAACGAAAGCTTTGCTCGCACTGCGGTGGCGACATTCGCATCCCAGCTTGATCCGACCCTCGATGAACTGGGTGACATCAAGACCGCTGTCAGTGAGGCGGTGACCAATTCTATCGTCCACGGCTATCCCAATACGTTGGGGAAAATTGTGGTGAAAGTACGTATTTTGGAAAGGAATACGCTGGAAATCAGCGTGCGGGATTGGGGCTGCGGTATTGAAAATATTGACAAAGCCCGCGAACCCATGTTTACCACGGGCGGGGAAGAGCGCAGTGGTATGGGCTTTACCATTATGGAGAGCTTTACTGACCGCATGCGGGTAAAGTCTGCGGTGGGGAAGGGTACCACTGTAGTGATGCAGAAGCGCATTGCCCCTCGTCTGCGATGAATGAGCGATTGGCGCTCTTAGAGCGGGCGCAAGAGGGGGACGAAAGTGCTTGCAGTCGTATGCTGGAGGAGAATAGCGGTCTCATTTGGTCAATTGTACGGCGCTACCACGGTTGCGGTGTGGAAAGTGACGACCTTTATCAGCTGGGATGCATTGGATTCATCAAGGCTGTAAAGGGATTCGACTTTGCATACGGAACGCAGTTTTCCACTTATGCAGTTCCTAAAATTGCGGGAGAAATCCGTAGGTTTTTACGTGATGATGGAGCGGTGAAAGTCGGGCGTACCATCAAAGAAAAAGGGCAGACACTGTGGTCTGCCCGTGAGAGATTACGTCAGCAGTTGGGTAGGGAAGCCCATCTGTCAGAATTGTCGGAGGCGACAGGAATCAGCGTTGAAGAAATCGCTTCCGTTGACCTTGCCACCATTGCACCGGAATCATTACAGCAGGAAACAGCGGAAGGCCTTACCCTTGAGTCCACGCTAGGCACAGACGGCGAAGAGGATAAGCTGGTGGAGCGCTTAGCCTTACGGCAAGCCATCGATACACTGCCGGAAAAAGAACGAATGACGATATTGCTGCGCTTTTTCAAATGCCTCACCCAGCAACAGACGGCGCGGATTCTTGGTGTGTCGCAGGTGCAGGTATCGCGCCTTGAACGCCGCAGCCTGGCAAAGTTACGTCTACACTTGGAAGAGTAGGGGATTCGCCACACTCTTCTGAAGGGAAAAATTCTGTCATTGTTCCGCGGTAGCGCTTAGGCAAAAAGTTATTTTGGCAGCGGGGATTGTGTCGCTCCTCAATGGAAATGGCGTTGAAGAAGCGCCGCCACAGCATACGGAAGTGCAGTTCTTCATCGCCGGGAAGAGCAAGCTGCAAACTATCCACCTGCATGATGCGGGAGTGTCCTTTCGAGTATGCCAGCAACTCCTTATGTGTGCGGTCATAGATGAAAAAAGACTCATTGGCGTAGCGGGCGCAGAAGTGATAGCGTAACAGAGGGAGAACACGGTTCTTCGGCTCAATCTCTGCGCCCAAAACGCCGCTATAGTCGGAGAAACGAACAAATCCACGCAACTTCTCAAGTTCGCCATTCATGTGCCGTAGTGCCTTTGCAATGGGGTGATATACCTCATCGGCAGGATTGTGAATAAAGGAAGGGCCTTCGTCATAAAGTTTACGGATGAAGGCATAGAGATGTTGTTCTTTATCAGCAAGGCAGGTAAAGAAGCCGCGCCGCACAATATCTCCCGCCGCCTTGGAACGGGCGGTGACACTGTTATAAACACGCTTCCAATTCTCGGTTTCCGTTGTAATAAAACGAACCTCATAAAGGCTGCAACAATCCTCATCGCCGCAAAAGGCGATGGGGAATTCTTTATGTACGTAACTTTCAAACACGCAGCAGAGGAATCCCTCGAAGGTGCCGTCATATTGAAAAACAACATCGCGCCATGCCATAGGATCACCCCACTGCGTCGAAAAGAGATAGTTGCTGTGCCTCTCCCATAGGCAGATTTCCACGTTCCACTGCTTCTAATTGCTGCAAGAGCGTAGCAGAGGAAAATTGCAGCCCCGGGCGCATTCGTCCACCGCAGGTGATAAAGAATTGCGCCCGCTTCATCACCACGCCCAGTTTTTGCAAGTCTTCAAAACGGATATACGTACTGCGCCGCGCCGACACGATTCGTTTGGCACTGACAGGCCCGATACCGGGGACACGCAGCAGCGTTTCGATATCCGCTGTGAGAATATCCACAGGGAAATCCTCTAAGTGACCCAGTGCCCAGTGGGCTTTTGGATCAAGATAGGGATTGAAGTCGGGATGATTTTCATCCAGCAGCTCCTGCGCACGAAAACCGTAGAACCGCAATAGCCAATCCGCTTGATAGAGGCGATGCTCTCGCAGCAGAGGTGGTTTGGTATCCAAAGAGGGGAGAAGGGAGCTTTCCACCACAGGGACATAGGCGGAATAGAACACACGCTTGAGACGAAATTTATCGTAGAGAGATTCGGTAAGATGCAAAATATGTCGATCAGAATCTACCGTTGCCCCAACGATTAGCTGCGTACTCTGCCCCGCAGGAGCAAAGGTGGGAGCGTGCTTATACTTTACCAACTCCCGCTTATTCTCCCGCACTGTGTCGCGAATTTGCCCCATAGGACGCAAAATGGCCTCCTTCGTCTTGTCGGGGGCCAAGGTCTGCAACCCTTGTTGAGAGGGCAGCTCAATATTTACACTGAGACGGTCTGCCAATAGACCTAACTGATGCACCAATTCCGGTGAAGTCCCAGGGATAGCCTTGGCATGGATATACCCGTTGAAACGATATTCCTGCCGCAGCATCCGAAGGGCGGAGATCATCTGCTCCGTGGTATAATCCGGCGAGCGCAGTACGCCGGAGGAGAGGAAGAGCCCTTCAATATAATTGCGCCGATAGAATTCGATGGTCAGCTCCGCCAATTCCCGCGGCGTGAAAGAAGCGCGGGGCGTATCGTTGGAGCGGCGATTGACACAGTAGGCACAGTCGTAGCAACAGGCGTTACTCATCAGCACTTTCAAAAGTGTGATACACCGTCCATCTGCCGAGAAACTATGACAGCAGCCTGCGATAGAGGAAGTGGTGTTGCCGATCATTCCCGGGCGGGAAGCACGGCGCACCCCGCTGGATGTGCAGGCTGCGTCGTACTTCGCCGCGTCGGTCAAGATACTTAATTTTTGCGCGATGTCCATAGCGCGAGAGGGGAGAGCAGCTTACGCTGCACTGCGTGCGCGGCGGCGACGACGGGAACGAGGGCGCTCCAGACGATCGATCAAACGCATGATATTCACGGAGAAGGACAGAGCGCCAACAATGATGATGATGTAACCGAAAGTAGAGAACATAGGGATTACCTCCTGTTAGAATGTTTGTTCGAGTACATTATATATCGAACAATAGTTCTTGTCAATAGAAAATCGAACAAAAATTCGAAAAAATTCAAATAAGGTTGACCGACACAGGATTTTGTATTACAATGAGAAAAAGACTACAAGAAATAGAAGGAAGAAGAACATGACGGAGTTGGAACAGCGTTTTATAGCCGCCCGTAAGCGTGTCATCGAGGCGGAGTTTTCCAATTTAAACCCAATGCAGCGACAGGGCGTACTGACTACCGAAGGCCCTCTGCTGCTGTTGGCAGGCGCAGGCAGCGGCAAGACAACGGTGCTGATTCACCGTATTGCCAACCTGCTGCGCTATGGTCGCGGCAGCGATAGTGACGATATTCCCATGCCCATCTCCGAGGATGAGGTGGAGTTTTTGGAGAGTTACGCAGAAGCCCCTACAGAGGAGAATCGCCCGCTGGCGCAGTATCTCTGCGCTGTTGATCCGCCCCAGCCCTATGAGGTGCTGGCGATCACTTTCACCAACAAGGCTGCCAATGAGCTGAAGGAGCGCTTGGAGCGGATGCTGGGGGAGAGTGGATGCGATGTGTGGGCCTCCACCTTCCACTCTGCCTGTGTGCGAATTCTGCGCCGCGATATTGATCGTATTGGCTATAGCCGCGACTTTACTATCTACGATACCGATGACAGTAAGCGGGTCATTAAGGATTGCTTGAAGGATCTGGGCTTGGATGAAAAGACTTTTTCCGCCCGCGAGGTGCTTTCTGCCATCTCCCACGCTAAGGAGAAGATGATCAGCGCCGAGGAGTATTGTGAACATTGGGAGAAACAGGCGGACTGGCGCAAGATTCGCATCGGTAAAGTCTATTCACTTTACACGCAGAGACTGCAGACTGCCAACGCGCTGGACTTCGATGACCTCATTTTAAAGACGGTGCATCTGTTGGAGCGGGATCGTGAGGTGCGTGAGTACTATCGCCGCAAGTTCCGCTATGTGCTGATTGATGAGTATCAGGACACCAACCATTTGCAGTACCGCCTGACCACGCTGTTGGCGGGCGGCTACCGCAACATCTGCGTGGTGGGCGATGATGACCAGAGTATCTACCGTTTCCGCGGTGCGGATATTGATAATATCCTCAACTTTGAAAAGCAGTACGCGGGCACCCGTACCATTCGCTTGGAGCAGAACTATCGCTCTACGGGACATATCCTGAATGCCGCCAACGCCGTCATCCGCAATAACCACGGCCGTAAAGGCAAGACGTTGTGGACAGATCGGGGTGAGGGAGAGCAGGTACTTATCAAGACCACCTTCAACGAGGGCGATGAGGCCAACTTCGTCATCGGCGACATTATGATGAACTATAACCGCGGCGCCAACTGGCGGGATCACGCCATTCTCTACCGTATGAATGCCCAGTCCAACGCTTTGGAATATGCCTTCCGCCGCAACGGCATGCCCTACAAGGTGGTGGGCGGCACGAAGTTCTTCGACCGCGCTGAAGTGAAGGATATGCTGGCCTATCTATGCCTTATCAATAACCCCACGGACGATCTTCGTCTGCGCCGCATTGTCAACACCCCTTCCCGCAAGATCGGTGCGGCGACCATGGATAAGGCGCAGCATTTGGCAGTGGAGAATAACATCCCGCTCTATGAGGTACTACGAAACGCATCTTCCTATCCTGAGCTGAAATCCACTGCTGTAAAGTTAGAAAGCTTTATAGCGATGATGGAGGAAATGCGGGGTAAGGCCGATGAGCTGGAGCTGGTGGAGTTCTATGAATACGTCTGTGACCGCACGGGCTATGTGACCATGCTAACGGAGAAGAACGATATGGAGAGCCGCGGACGGCTGGAGAACGTGCGAGAACTTACCTCGTCCATCAACGCTTTCCTCGATAATGGCC
>CAYTOO010000024.1:0-7413 GCA_964439545.1 uncultured Oscillospiraceae bacterium
ACATGATCAGCAGAACCACAGTGTAGCCGATGCCCTGGAAGATGCCGTCCCAGAAGGAAGCAATGACACTATTCTTATAGGAGAAGCCCTCAGCACGGCCCAGGATGATGCAGTTAACCACGATCAGGGGGATGAACACGCCCAGAGAGTTGGACAGGGCGGGAACGAATGCCTTCAGCAGCAGATCAACGCAGGTAACGAAACCGGCGATAACCACGATGTAGCAGGCGATACGCACTTCATCGGGGATGATCTTACGCAGCATGGCGATAAAGATGTTGGACAGGGTCAGGATGATCAGAACGGACACGCCCATACCCAGACCATTGAAGAAGGACGTGGTAATGGCCATGGTGGAGCACATACCCAGAAGCTGCACCAGAACGGGGTTCTGATGGATCAAGCCGTCCATAAACTGCTTTTTCATATTCATAGTTCAGTCCTCCTCCTTTCTCAACCAGCCAAAGTCTCTGCAACAGCCAGAGCGCCGTTAGCGCCGGCGGTCACGCCCTTGGTGGTCACAGTTGCGCCGGAGATGGGGGTAACAGTCTTACCAACCACCAGAGAGCCGGAACCGCTCATACCAACGAACTGATCCAGCACGCCGATACCACCAGCAGAAACGGGATCGTTGTTGATAATTTTGGTACCGATACCACCGGTCTCGGAGTGGCTGACCACGGACACGCCGGTCAGAGCATTGTTGCCGTCAACACCGACGATCATAGAGATGCTGCCCTGAGAGCCGGAAGCCACGATCTCCACGGCATAACCGCCGGTGGACATCTCGTAGACACCGGTCACGGTGCCATAGGGAGCAGCGGCGGCCACAAGGGCATCGCTCAGCTCCACGGGAGTAAACTCAGCGCCTTCGGGAGCGACGGCAGCCAGAGCCTGTGCGGTCTTCTCAGCGTTGATGGCGTCGATCTTGTCTTCAGTGACCATGTTGACCACGCCCAGCAGAGCTGCGACCACGAGAGAAATCACCGTCAGAGTGCCGGCGACCTTCAGAACAAACTTACCGGAGATCTTCATTATTTCGCCGCCTCCTTCTTTGCTTTTTTCACAGCACCATAGATGGTGGGACGGATGTACTTATCCAGCAGCCAGGTGGTGCAGTTCATGATCAGGATGGAGTAGCACACGCCCTCGGGGAAGGAGCCGAAGCGGCGGATGAACACCGTCAGCAGACCGCAGCCGATACCGTAGATGATCTGGCCGGTCTTGGTCACGGGGGAGGTGGCATAGTCGGTAGCCATGAAGATGGCACCCAGCATCAGACCGCCGCCGAAGACGTTATAGAGCATGTACTGAACATTGTCGATACCGGCGGGAGCTGCCACCAGGGAGATAACCAGCACGGAACCGATGTAGG
Organism: uncultured Oscillospiraceae bacterium; assembly: GCA_964439545.1. GTDB lineage: Bacteria > Bacillota > Clostridia > Oscillospirales > Oscillospiraceae > Vescimonas. Next base: position 1,376 of record CAYTOO010000024.1, read on the forward strand.
CCACGGGGATGTGCCAGGAGATGACCTTGCGGATCAGCAGGTAAGCGCCACCCAGCAGCAGAGCCAGAGCGGAAACCTCACCCATAGCACCACCGATGTTACCCAGGAACATATCGCCCACGGAGTAGTTGGAGGTGAGCTCAGCCCACTTCTCCACAGTGCCTTCCTTCATGATCTGCATGGGAGTAGCAGTGGAGACAACCACATCCAGCTTGGCCTTGGGCAGAGCCCAAGCGCCCATCTGGGAGGCATAGGAAGCCACCAGAACGGCACGACCGGCCAGAGCGGGGTTGAGGAAGTTGCAGCCGATGCCGCCGTAGAGCTGCTTGACCACAACGATGGCGAAGAAAGCGCCGATGATCAGCATCCACCAGGGCAGATTCACGGTGCAGGTCAGAGCCAGAAGCATACCGGTGACAACTGCGGACAGGTCGCCGATCATCTGGTTCTTCTTCATGACCTTACGATAAGCCCACTCCCAGAAGATGCAGGCCACCACGGACACAAGCGTCAACAGCAAGGCCTTGAAGCCGAAGCTGTAGATGGCCCAAACCAGGGCGGGCAGCAGAGCAATGATGACATCCAGCATGATGGAGCGGGTGTTCTCATTGCTGCGGATATGGGGGGAGGAGGAAGCGATCAGCTTCAAATTCTTATAATCCGTCATTTCCTTACGCCTCCTTCTTTTCAGCAGCAGCCTTGGCCTGTGCGGCCATTCTGGCATTGTTCACCTGCTGCTTGCCCAGGCGGAAGGCGTGGGTCAGAGGCAGACGGGCGGGGCAGGTATAAGTACAAGCGCCGCACTCGATGCAGTCCATGCCATGGAGCTGATCGCGGAAGGCCTCGTAGTTGCCCTTCATCAGATACTTATACATAAAGACAGGCTCGAGGCGGATGGGACAAACGCCAACGCACTTACCGCAGCGGATGCACTGGGGCTCGGCCTCGTACTTCTCCTCGTCACCGGCGAAGGCCAGCATAGCGCCAGTACCCTTACCAACGGTAACTTCGAAGCTGTGCTGGGCAAGACCCATCATGGGGCCGCCCATAATGAGCTTGTAGGTGTTTTCCTTCAGACCGCCGCAAGCATCAAACAGAGCCGTGATGGGGGTACCGATGGGGCACTCCACGTTCTTGGGCTCGATCACGCCGGAGCCGGACACCGTGACGATCTTGTTGACCACGGGCATACCGGTGTAGACAGCGCGATAGATGGCGCAGGTGGTGTTCAGGTTGAAGATGCAGCAACCGGCATCAGCGGGGAGCTTGCCGGAGGGCACCTGACGGCCGGAGACGGCCTGAACCAGCTGCTTTTCTGCGCCCTGGGGGTAACGGGTGTGGAGCACGACCACCTGAACGGGGGCATTCAGCTCCTTGATCTTGGCGTTGAGAACGTCAGCGGCATTCTGCTTGTTAGCCTCGATACCGATGTAGACCTTGTCAACACCAAAGCACTTGGCCAGCAGCGTGGCGCCCAGGATGACCTGGTCGGGACGCTCCAAGCAAGCGCGGTGGTCGCCCGTGATGTAGGGCTCGCACTCTGCGGCGTTGATGATCACGTAGTCCACCTTGCCAAGACCGGAAGAGATCTTCACATGAGTGGGGAACGTTGCGCCGCCCTGACCAACGATACCGGCGTTCTTAACGATCTCCACCAGTTCCTCGCTCGTCAGATTTTCGGGGTCAGCCGCAGGCTTGACCTCTTCGCTCACGGTGTTCTCGAAGTCGTTGTCGATGACAACGCTCATCACCGTACCGCCCATAGAACTGGGACGGGGCTCCACAGCCTTGACCGTGCCGGACACGCTGGCGTGGATGGGCGCGGAAACGAATCCGCCGGGTTCGCCGATCCTCTGTCCAATTTTTACCTTGTCGCCCACTGCAACCAGGGGTTTACAAGGCGCACCGATGTGCATAGACATGGGAATGACCACCTGTGCCGGCGCTGCCAGCTGCTCGATGGCCTTTTCATTGGTTGCGGCCTTCATGTCATTAGGATGAACGCCGCCAAAGAAAGCATGTGCCATTGTCTTCACCTCATCTTAACTGCTTTCATAACCGACTTGGAATTCCCCTTTTCTCCTCTTGTTCCGGGGTTGAGAATCAGGGCGCTCCTCCTCGATTACCTTTGTGGTTTACACCACCTCATACGTACTTAATAATACATCAGATTCTCTTTTTTGTCCAGTGTTATCGGCTATTTCTTATGGAAACTTTAGCGGTTTTTGTCACAATCTTTTGAAAATTCTGCCATCTTTTTCCCACTCTTGCGTTGCCCGTTTTCCTATGGTACAATATGTTGTGATGTACCAAACATTCCACAATATTATTTTAATAAGTGTATTTTTCATAGAAAGAAAGGATGCCGCCTATGTTAAACCGTGTGCAGCTAAAAGCCGAGGCAAAATCCATTACCAAAGGTGCCGCCGTTTCGGCATACGTCTTTACCTTAATTTACCTTGTTATCACCTTTGTGCTGAACATGATCCTGGAGTTCGCCACCGGTGCTACTGCCGCAGAACTCAGCGCCACGCTGGAAACGGAGATCCCCTTCCCCACCCTCGGCCTGCCGCCGCTGATGATAACGTTCATCTCCATCCTTATCTCCCTTGTCACGGTGGTGCTCTCTGCCGGATATCTCCTTTATCACATGGGTGTGCGCAAAGGCCGCACCATGCCCTATGCCACCATGTTCGATGGCTTTACCTTCGTGGGCAAGATCATCATTTTGGAGATCCTCGTCTTTGCCTACGTGTTCCTGTGGAGCTTGCTGTTCCTAATTCCCGGCATTGTCGCAGGCTATCGTTACCGCTTTGCATTATATAATCTGTGTGAGAATCCCCAGCTCGCCCCCTCTGAGGCGCTGCGGATGAGTAAGGCACAGACCCGCGGCTACAAGTGGGAGCTGTTCGTGCTGGATCTGAGCTTCTTGGGCTGGAGTTTCCTGTGCGCTCTGACCATGGGTATCCTTTCCATTTGGATCATGCCCTACATTCAGCAGACGGATGTGGGCTACTTTGAGGCTATCAAGAAAGTCAGCGGCATCGGCTATGTACCTCCTGCCGGTGACGGAGAATTCCACAGTGATGATCGCTTTAATGATAACTATAGTGGAAATTCTTCCTCTCGCGATTACGACCCCGAACGCTGAGTCTTTCCTACCTTTGTTAGTAAAACGTCCCGAAAAACGGGACGTTTTTTCTATTTTTGTCTTAAAATTTCGTCCAATCAAACTCTCTTAACGGAAACAACTCAGTTTCATTCTCTTTCTTTATGGTATCTTTATGTCTATACAGGTTACTTTTTGGTGAGTGGTGCGTTATAATATTGTCAATCTAGATGATACAATATTCGTTCTTTGCGTGTGTTGTAGCATCGTGTCCGCTGGTGGTTTTGACACAGCCACTGCCGGCACATAAATTTTCATGAGGAGAGTGAAGTTTGTGTTTAAGAAAATCGTAAACGGATGCGTTCGCGTCATGAACAGATGGCTTCCTGATGCCTTCCTGTTCGCAATCATCCTGACCATCGTAACCTACATCGGCGTGCTGCTGGCCACCGATCTGGGTCCCATCGCCGCTGTTGAGGCCTGGGGTAACAGCAAGGGCTTCTGGGGTCTGTTGAGCTTCTCTATGCAGATGGCTCTGGTGGTCGTCTTTGGTTCTGCCTGTGCTTCTGCCAAGCCCGTTAAGAAGCTGCTGAACACTATCGCCGGTGTCTGTAAGACCAACATGCACGCTATCGTGGTCACCACCATGGTTTCCACTCTGTGCTGCTGGCTGAACTGGGGCTTCGGTCTGGTGGTCGGCGCTCTCCTGGCTAAGGAAGTTGTCAAGCGTGTTCCCACCGTTGACTATCCCCTGCTGATCGCCTCCGCCTACTCCGGTTTCGTCATTTGGCATGCTGGTCTGTCCGGCTCCATCCCCCTGCAGGTCTCTACCGGCCACAGCTTCGATGGCGTCACCGTGTGGCAGGCTGACATGTCCGCTACCGTGTTCCATCCCATGAACCTCGTCATGGTTGGCTTCATCTTCCTGGTAATGCCCTTCGTCAACTATGCTATGCATCCCGACAAGGCTCGTACCGTCACCGTCAACCCCGCTCTGTTGGTTGAGGAAGAGGAGAAGACTTACGAGATCAAGACTCCCGCCGACAAGATGGAGCACTCAAAGATCCTGTGGATCATCACCCTGCTCTTCGGCTTCATTTACATCATCAACTACTTCGTTGGCGTGATCAAGGCCGGCCAGAACGTGGCAAATGCTCTGAACCTGAACATCGTCAACATGATCTTCCTGTTCCTGGGTATCCTGCTCCACGGCGGTCTGCGCCGCTATGTGGATGCCATTGCTGACGCCGCTTCCGGCGCTGCAGGCATCCTGCTGCAGTTCCCCTTCTATGCCGGTATCATGGGCCTGATGGTGGCCACCGACGCCAACGGCGCATCTCTCGCCGGTGTCCTGTCCAACTTCTTCGTCAACATCTCCAACAACATCACCTTCCCCATGATCTCCTTCCTGGCGGCCGGTGTCGTGAACTTCTTCGTTCCTTCCGGCGGCGGCCAGTGGGCAGTTCAGGGTCCCATCATGATGCCCGCCGGTGCTGCCATGGGTATCGAGAATGGCCGTACTGCAATGGCTATCGCATGGGGCGATCAGTGGACCAACATGATCCAGCCCTTCTGGGCTCTGCCTGCTCTGGCAATCGCCAAGCTGGAGGCAAAGGACATCATGGGCTACCTGGTCATCGTCACCGTGTTCGTCGGCGTGGTTGCCTGCCTGGGCTTCCTCGGCTGGGCCATCTGGTTCTGATTAACGCTAAAAAAGAAAGCCCGAAAGGGCTTTCTTTTTTGCGTATTTATTTAACACGAGAGGGGCATACCCTCCCCTCTCGTACTCTCCCCATGCAGACTTGGAAACGATGTTTTCTCTCTTGCTACATACGAGGTCGTATTATAAGAAAGCCCGAAAGGGCTTTCTTTTTTTATCTATTGTTTCCTTGTTTTTCTTGTTTGTTTAGATTTTGACAAAAGCCACAAATTCCTTGTAAATATTTTGTTAATTTACCCTCTTACTTTCCTTTTGGTAAGTGGTTATAATAGACGTGTTAAGATAGCGTAATGATTTTACGGTATCGTGTATAGCGGCTGTTATGGACACACTTCCGCTGTACAAAAAATTTATGAGGAGAGTGAAGTTTGTGTTTAAGAAAATCGTAAACGGCTGCGTTCGCGTAGTCAACAGATGGCTGCCTGATGCTTTCTTGTTCGCAGTCATTCTGACCATCGTGGTCTTCATCGGCTCGATGATCTCCACCGGTATGGGGCCCCTGAAGGTCATCAACGCCTGGGGCAGCGGCACCGGTTTCTGGGGTCTGCTGAGCTTCTCTATGCAGATGGCTCTGGTGGTCGTCTTCGGTTCCGCCTGCGCCTCTGCCAAGCCCGTTAAGAAGGTTCTCTACACCATCGCAGGTCTGTGCAAAACCAATATGCACGCCATCGTGGTCACCACCTTCGTGTCCACCATTTGCTGCTGGCTGAACTGGGGCTTCGGTCTGATCGTCGGCGCCCTGCTGGCTAAGGAAGTTGTCAAGCGCGTTCCCACCGTTGACTATCCCCTGCTGATCGCCTCCGCTTACTCCGGCTTCGTTATTTGGCACGCTGGTCTGTCCGGCTCCATCCCCCTGCAGATCGCTTCCGGCCACAGCTTCGACGGCGGCGTCACCGTGTGGCAGGCTGATATGACCTCCACCCTGTTCCACCCTATGAACCTTGTCATGGTGGGCGTCATTCTGGTGCTCATGCCCTTCGTCAACTATGCTATGCATCCCGATAAGGCACACACCATCACCGTCAACCCCGCTCTGCTGGTGGACGAGGAGGAGAAAACCTATGAGGTCAAGACTCCCGCTGACAAGATGGAGCACTCCAAGATCCTGTGGGTCATCACTTGGCTCCTGGGCTTCGTGTACATCGTCAATTACTTTGTTGGCGTGGTCAAGGCCGGTCAGAACGTGGCAAACGCTCTGAACCTGAACAT
>CAYTOO010000024.1:7423-19456 GCA_964439545.1 uncultured Oscillospiraceae bacterium
CCTGCTCCACGGCAATCTGCGTAAGTATGTGGACGCCATTGCTGATGCCGCTTCCGGCGCTGCAGGCATCCTGCTGCAGTTCCCCTTCTATGCAGGTATTATGGGTATCATGACCGCCGCCAACGCCGATGGCGTTTCTCTGGCAGGCGTGCTGTCCAACTTCTTCGTCAACATCTCCACCAATGTTACCTTCCCCATGCTGACCTTCCTGGCAGCCGGTGTCGTGAACTTCTTCGTTCCCTCCGGCGGCGGCCAGTGGGCAGTTCAGGGTCCCATCATGATGCCTGCCGGCGAGATGCTGGGCATCGAGAATGGCCGTGTGGCTATGGCTATTGCTTGGGGCGATCAGTGGACCAACATGATCCAGCCCTTCTGGGCTCTGCCCGCTCTGGCTGTTGCCAAGCTGTCCGCCAAGGATGTTATGGGCTATCTGGTCATCGTGCTGGTGTTCACCGGTGTTGTGGCTTGCCTGGGCTTCCTTGCTTGGGGCCTCTGGTTCTAATTTCGCAAAAAAGAAAGCCCTTCGGGGCTTTCTTTTTTGCTCATTTGTTTTATTTTATGCGAGGGGTCATACCCTCCCCCTCGCGCTCCCCCATGCAGGCTTAGAGGCAAGTCCTCCTTTTCTACTACACAGCAAAGTCGTTTTTTATCTTAAAAATAAGCCCTTCGGGGCTTTCTTTTTTTGCCCATTTTCTTGTCACTGTGGAAAAAGAGTGCTACAATATGGACAAGAATACTTTCGGGAGGACAAAGCTATGGATTTTAAGCCTCAGCAGCAGTTGGCAGGTCTTTTGGAGTGGATGTCGGAGCAGATGAAGTCCTGTTACGGCAAGACGGCGGTCATCGGCATTTCCGGCGGCAAGGATAGCTCTGTGGTGGCTGCACTGTCTGTGGCGGCTTTTGGTCGCGACGATGTCTATGGTGTGCTGATGCCCGATGGCGTGCAGCCCGACATTGACTACTCCAACGGCTTGGTGGAGCATTTGGGCATCCCCCACTGCACCATCAACATCCATGATGCCGTGCAGGGCGTATTGAGTGAGATGGAGCGCGTGGGCATTACACCCTCCCGCCAAACCATCGTCAACCTTCCCTCCCGTATCCGCATGACCACCCTCTACGCTGTGGCACAGTCGCTGGACGGCGGCATCGTGCTGAACACCTCCAACCTCTCTGAGGACTGGGTGGGTTACTGCACCATCTACGGCGACAGCGCAGGTGCTTTCTCCCCCTTGGGCATGTATACCACCGAAGAGGTCATCGCACTGGGTCGCGTATTGGGTCTGCCGGAGAAGTTTCTCATCAAGCCTCCTTCTGATGGCTTGACGGGCAAAACGGACGAGGATAACCTCGGATTTACCTATCATGCGGTGAACGAGTACATTCGCCGCGGTGTGGTGGATCCCGAAATCAAGCCCATGATCGACAAAAAGCACGATGTCTCCCGCTTTAAGTTCCAGACTATCCCCGTCTATCAAAACGGCCTGCCCATGGTACTGGAAGAGCCCACGGACTACTACAATCCCAACAAAAAATAATCTGAAAACGCAAAAAAAGAACGCCATAAGGCGTTCTTTTTTTGCTTATTTAGCCGTTCTCACGGTCCAGAGCGACCACCACGCGGCGGTTGGGCTCGGTACCGATGGAATAGGTGGTGATACCCTTCACATCCTGCAGTGCGGCGTGGATCACATGGCGCTCGTAGGCGTTCATGGCCTCCAGCGTCACGCTGCGGCGGTACTTCTTCACCTTACCTGCCACCTTGGAAGCCAGGCTCTCAAGGCTGGCCTCGCGGCGGGCGCGGTAATTCTCGGCATCCACATGGACGCGGATACGCTTCTCGTTGCCGGAGTTGACAGCGTAGTTGGTCAGCTGCTGAATGGCATCCAGCGTCTCGCCGCGGCGACCGATGAGCTGACCGAGATTCTCACCCTCGAGAATGACCTTATAACGGCCCTTCTCCTCCTCGTAGACCTTCACAGCAGCCTGGGAATCCAGATGCTCCATGAGGCCGGAGAGGAACGCGGTGATGCGCTCAGCGTTGTTGTCGCTGCTCACAGGCAGGTCGATGGCGGGAACTTCCACCTTCTTCTCCTGACGGGGCTGGCGTTCCTGCTGAGGCTGTTTCTTTGCCTGAGGCTTGGGCTCAGCCTTCTTCTCAGGCTTTGCCTCCACCTTTTCCACAACGGGCTCGACCTTCTCAACGGGCTTCACGGGGACAACGATCTCCTCCATGGGAGCCTCATCGGGGCCGTAAGTTACGCGGATGCGGGCAGGCTTGCCGCCCATGCCCAAAAAGCCGCTCTTGGCACGCTCGAGGATCTCAACGGACACATCGTCACGCTCCATACCCAGCTGGGCAAGAGCATTTGCAATGGCCTCCTCCTCGGTCTTGCCGATCACATCAATATAACTCATTTTTGCTCCCTTTAGTCTTCGTAATGGCTCTCGCTGTAGGCACGGCCGCGGGCATAGGGGCGATTGCCCACACGTCCTGCCTCGGTGGTAGAGCTGCGCTTTTCCTTCTTCTCAGGCTCGGCGCTCTTTTTCTTCTTGCTGCTGCTCTGCTGCTGGGGCTTCTTACCCTGCTGATTCTGCTGCTGGAGCATCTGCTCACGCTGAGCCATCATCTTGGCGGCGCGCTTTTCACGCTTTTCGCGCTCCTTCTCCGTCTCCTCACGGTCAAGTGCCTTAGCAAACACCTTGTTCAGCAGCAGCTCCTGAACGGCGGAGAAAGCGGAGTTGGCAATCCAGTACACACAGAGGGCTGCGGGGAACATGAAGCCCATCCAGATGGTCATGAGGGGGAACAGGTACAGCATCATCTTGTTGGAGCTGTTCATGGTGTTGGAGCTGGCCTTCATGGAGGCGATGCTCATCACCAGCTGCAGAGCCGCTGCGATGAAGGGCAGCAGCAGCAGACCCCACACGGCCCAACCGCCGCCGGGGAACTGGCTCATCACGTTGCTGGCCTGGTCAGCCAGATCCATGCCGAGGAACTGATAGTCCATGTCCAGCAGGCCCTCGAACTTACCGGCAAAGTTATCCCAATGCTCGTGGATGAACTTGCTGAGGTAGATCTGCTCGTAAGCGGCAGCGTTACCCTCGGTAGCGGTCACATAACCCAGAGACTCAGCCAACGTGCGGATCTCGACGATGACAGTCTCGGACAGGTTCATGAAATAACGCAGGGGGGTACGGATGATGTAGTACAGTGCGATCAGAATGGGCAGGGGGATAAAGGACCACAGGCAGCCACCCATGGGATTGATGCCCTCGCGGGCATACAGATCGGCCATTTCCTGCTGCTGACGCTCTTTGTTGTTAGCAAAGCGGGTCTGGATATCCTTGATCTTACCCTGCATGCGGTTCATACGCATCATGCTCTTCTTGCTCTTCAGCTGGAAGGGCAGGATGACCAGCTTCACCACCAGGGTGAAGAGGATGATGGCCACACCGTAAGATCCGGTCCACTCGTAGAACATACGGGTCAGCCATGCAAAGGGAACACAGATATAGTATCCGATTTGTGCAAACATTATGGAATTCCTCCGTTTGTGATTGTTAACTAACGGGTCTCTTGCGGCTTACGGTACGGGATCGTACCAACCGCCGCGGTGGAAGGGATGGCAGCGCAGTAACCGCTTCGCTGCTAAAAATCCACCCTTAGCCGCACCGTATTTCTCCACCGCCTCTACCGCGTACTGAGAACAGGACGGGATAAAACGGCAGCGGGGCGGGCAAATGGGAGAGATCGCCGTCTGGTAAAAACGAAAGAGCTTTAATAGCGCCTTTTTCATCTGCGCGCCTCCATAAGCCCCAGCTCCTTGAGTGCAGCGGCATACTGTCGCTGCATCTTGGAAAAGGGCGCCGTGATAGCGCGGCCACGACCGACTAAAATCACATCGTAGCCCTGCTTCATTTCGTTTTTGTTCAGCCGATACAGCTCACGCAGGCGGCGGCGTACGCGATTGCGCACCACAGCTTTGCCCAGCTTTGTGCTGACGGTGACACCCAAACGGGTGAGCCCATTTTTATTCTTTCTGCAATAGACCACAAAGGACGGCTGCACCGAGGAGCTCCCCTTGCGGTAGAGCTGACGGAACACGTAATTCTCCTTGACGGTCACGGCAGGATTCATAGAAAACAGGTCTCCTTACAACTTAGCATCGATAACACCAATAGGGACGGCAGGATTTTTCCTTCTACCGTCCCTGGGTTTATACGGTTGTCGTGCGATGCACTTTCCGCCTTCCTCAGTGGGTCAGGCGAGCGCGGCCCTTGGCGCGGCGACGAGCGAGAACCTTACGGCCATTGCTGGTAGCCATTCTCTTACGGAAACCGTGCACCTTGGAGCGCTGACGCTTCTTGGGCTGATAGGTACGGAACATAGCATGACACCTCCATTAATAAAAATAAATCTGCTCCCGATTATTTCACGGGGCATACTCGACAGCGAACAAGTTTTGTCCGCCGCAGTCGACATTTCATCCACCTTTCCGCCGTGGAAAGGCGTGCCCTTCATTATAACCAATGGATTTGCCGTTTGTCAACATAAAATTTATTTTCTTTATACTTATTCTAATAATAAGTATGGACTTTTTTGAAAATTTTTGGTATACTCTTTTATGAGAAAGTATGCTTTATAGAGAAAAAGAACGAAGGAGAAAGGGCGTGTACGGATGAACTCACTGTCCGACGTGTGGAATATTTTATTGGAACGGCTGCAAAAAGATCTCTCCGCAACCACCATCAATACCTGGTTTGACCAGGTAAAAGTGGTTACGATGGAGGATTCTGCTCTTGTGCTGCACTGCAGTAATGCCTTTAAAAAAGAGACCATCGAAAAACGATTTATTAGTCAAATTAAAGAAGCGCTCCGTGACATTTTCTCCACCGATCTCGAGGTGAAGATCCTGGATGATGAGCAGCTGGGCGTTTACCACGGTGTTCGTCCCGACCATCCCGATGTCCCCGGTGAAAACGATGCCTTCACTTTCGAGACATTCGTGGTGGGTCCTCAGACAAAGATGGCCTATGCTGCGGCACGCAGCGTGTCAGAAAAGCCTGCAGGCAAATTTAATCCCCTGTTCATCTATGGTGACAGCGGCTTGGGTAAGACCCATCTTCTCCACGCCATCGCCCGTCAGACGAAGCGCCTGCGCCCCGACAGCAACATCATCCTTGTCAGCGGCGAACTCTTTACCAACGAGTTGATCGATGCCATTCGCGGCGGTGCAACTGCCGACTTCCGCGACAAATACCGTGGCAAAGATCTGTTGCTGGTGGATGATATCCAATTCATTGCAGGTAAACAGCAGACACAGGAGGAGTTCTTCCATACCTTCAATGCGCTGTATGAGTCGGGCCGTCAGATCGTTATGACCTCCGACCGTCCGCCGAAGGAAATGACCCAGCTGGAGGATCGTCTGCGCACCCGCTTTGAGTGGGGCCTTATGGTAGATGTTGAGCCGCCGGATTACGAGACCCGTTTGGCCATCATCCGAAATAAAGCGGCGCTCCTGGGTATCAATCTCCCCGACCGCATTGCCACGCTGATCGCTGAGAACATCACCGCCAACGTTCGTCAGATCGAAGGCGCGCTCAATAAAGTTCTGGCCTATAGAGAACTGATCGGCGCAATGGATGAAGAGGCTATTATCAAATCTCTCGGCGAGGTGATGAAGGGCTCTTCCGAGTTCGTTCCTTCTGAGGAGAACATCGCCGAGTACATTGCCCACTTCTTCAATATTGAGCTCGATGTGCTCAAAGGCAGCACACAGAGCCGCGATGTGGTACACGCCCGTCAGATCGCCATGTACCTCATTCGCCGTCTCCGCTCTACACCTCTAAGCGATATCGGTAAGTTCTTCGGCGGCCGCGATCATACTACTGTCCTCTATAGCCTGAACCAAGTAGAGAAGAAGATGCGCGTTGACCCCGCCTTTGCTGAGACGGTAAAGGAAATTACCACCAACATTAATTCCAAGACGTAATTTCACAGTTTTTGTGGAATTCACGTGGAAAATCTGTGAAACTAGCCCCTCTCCCCTAACCCACTGTGAAAAGGTATAAAATACCCACACATGGTATGTGGAGAGAAAATAGCGGAAAATAGGGGTTTCTAAGGGTTTTCCACAAGAGTTTTTCCTAAGACTACTGTTACTAAAAAATAGACTAGTATATGCTGTGGTTTTGAAAAATATACCACTTGTTTTCAAAAAAGAAAGGAACAAGCTATGCTGAAATTTTCCTGTGAAAAAGCACTGCTGCAGCAGGCAGTGTCCGCCGCTTCCCGCGCTGTGGCATCAAAAAGCTCCATCCCCGCGCTGGAAGGTATTTTGATGGAAGGCGATATGAACTTGACCCTCTCCGGTTACAACATGCAGACCGGTATTCGTACCTCCATTGAAGCACAGATCCATGAAGCAGGCCGCATTGTGCTGAACGCCAAGCTCTTCGGCGATATTATTCGCAAGATGCCCGATGATGTGATCGTGTTCTCTGCTGACGAGAAGATGATGGTGCATCTGAGCTGCGGCGATGCCAGCTTTGATATTCTCGGTCTCAGCGCAGAGGACTATCCCGAGCTTCCAGAGGTGGATGATCAGTTTTCCGTGGCGCTGGAGCAGCGCACGCTGAAGGCCATGGTTTCTCAGACCGCCTTTGCCGTGTCCACCAATGAGAGCCGTCCTGTTCACACCGGTTCTCTCTTTGAAATCGACGATAACGGCCTCACCATGGTGTCTGTGGACGGTTTCCGTCTTGCTCTGCGCCGTGAGCCCTTGGAGCGGATTGATGGCGGTGCGTTCCGCTTTGTTGCCCCCGGCAGCGCATTGCGGGAGGTGGAGAACATCTGCTCTGATACCGATGAGCTGATCACTGTGACCCAGGGCAAGCGCCACCTTCTCTTTGAGGCAGGCTCTACCCAGCTGATCTGCCGCCGCTTGGAAGGTGAGTTCCTTGACTATAAGAACGCCATTCCCCGCACCAACCCCATCTCTCTTGAGGTGGAGTGCAGTGCTCTTTTGCAGAGCCTTGACCGTGTCAGCGTGGTCATCAGTGAGAAGTTGAAGAGCCCCGTGAAGTGCGTGTTTGAAGATGATCGCGTGTATCTCTCTGCCAAGACCGGCAACGGCGAGGCAAAGGATATTTGCTACACAAAGGGCGATGGTAAGGGCTTGGAAATCGGTTTTAATAACCGCTATCTTATGGATGCCCTCCGCTATGCCCCTGCTGATAAAGTCCGCATGGAGATGAACACCGGCATTTCTCCCTGCATCATCACTCCCACTGATGGCAGCGACAACTTCCTGTACATGGTGCTGCCCGTCCGTCTGAAGGCTCAGTAAACATATGAAAAAGTACGAAATTGAAATTACAACCGAATATATCAAGCTGCAGGATCTTTTGAAGTTCTCCACCCTCACCTCCACCGGCGGCGAAGCCAAGGTGCTGGTGCAGGAAGGTGCAGTCTCCGTCAATGGCGAGGTCTGCACTCAGCGTGGTAAGAAGATTCGTCCCGGCGATGACGTGCAGATCGCTGACATCGTTCTGACGGTGAAATATGCGGATTGACGCATTGACGCTGGAGGGTTTTCGCAATTATGAGAGCCAGTGCGTGACCTTCGATGAACACTGCAATGTCATCTACGGCGAAAACGCACAGGGCAAGACAAACCTCCTGGAGGCCATTGTCTATCTCTCCTGCGGAAAATCCCCCCGCACCCACGCTGATAAAGAGCTGATCGGCTTTGAGAAGCAAGCAGCAGTATTGGAAGGGCGCATCAATTCCCGCGATCGCGAGTTTATCACCCGTATTGAGCTGCAGCGTGGCAGAAAGCGGAAGATGACGGTCAACGGCGTGACGGCAAAAAATGCCGCAGCCCTGTCCGATGTACTCCACACGGTGTTCTTTGCCCCCGAGGATCTGTTTCTTATTCGCGATGGTGCGGCAGCGCGGCGGCGGTTTATGGACAATTCCCTTTGTCAGCTGCGCCCCCGCTATGCAGCGGCTTTGACAGAGTATACTCGCCTTTATGAGCATAAGACCCGCATCTTGCGTGACAGCGAGGACTATCCTGCATTGCTTGACACGCTACCGGAGTTCAACGTACGCCTTTGCCAAGCAGGTGCTGTCCTCATTCACTACCGTGCCCAGTTTTGTGAGCGCTTGGCGGAGTATGCCGCTCAAGCACACGGAGAGTGCAGCGGCGGCCGCGAGGAGCTAAGTCTCAGCTATAGGACCGTCAAGACTATCGAAGATCCCTTAGCTGAGCACAGCGTATTGGTGGCAGCTCTTGAAGAACATCAAGCAGCCCACTATCATGCAGAATTGGCCTCTCGCCTGTGTCTCAGCGGCCCTCATAAGGATGATATTGAGGTCAATATCAATGGGCAAAGTGCCCGTCAGTTCTGCTCACAGGGACAAGTCCGCACGGCGGCGCTGTCGCTGAAATTGGCAGAGCGTGAGATCCACAAAAATACCTTTGGAGAATATCCTGTGATGCTGCTGGACGATGTTCTTTCTGAACTCGACCCGCGGCGGCAGGAATATGTCCTCAATCGCATTGCAGGCGGGCAGGTGTTTATCACCTGCTGCCAGAGCGATCGGTTGGAGACACTATTAAATGGTAAAGTCTTTCACATTCACGGCGGGGAGGTGGTTTGATGGGCTATCTCCATATCGGTAAAAACGTCACGGTGGAGGAAAAGCGCATCATCGGGATCTTTGATCTCGATAACACCACCGAATCAAAACACACCCGCAAATTCCTCGCACAAGCCGAGGAAGAGGGACAGGTCATCACCTGCTGCGACGACATTCCTAAGTCGTTTCTGCTGTGTGACCATCCCTATCATGATCAAATCGTCTATCTCTCCCAGCTGACACCTGCAACACTGCATAAGCGCGTGGAGAATGGAGACGAGGAGTAAGGAGCAAACAACTATGTCTGAAATGGAACGTAATAACGTGGTAGAAACGGAATACGGCGCATCGGAAATTCAAGTGCTGGAAGGCCTTGAAGCCGTTCGTAAGCGCCCCGGTATGTATATCGGCTCTACCAGTGCCTCGGGCTTACACCACCTTGTCTATGAGATCGTGGATAACGCCATCGATGAGGCGCTGGCAGGTTACTGTACCGAAATTTCCGTCACTATCAATGAGGGAAACAGCATCACCGTCCAGGATAACGGCCGTGGTATCCCTGTGGATATCCAGCCCCAGACGGGCCGCCCCGCTCTCGAGGTGGTCTTTACGGTGCTGCACGCAGGCGGTAAGTTCGGCGGCGGCGGTTATAAGGTCTCCGGCGGCCTCCACGGCGTGGGAGCCAGTGTTGTCAACGCTCTTTCCGAGTGGCTGACGGTGCAGGTCCATAAAGAGGGTAAGATCCACGAGATGTCCTTCTCTCGCGGCGGTATTACCAAGGAAATCGCCATCGTGGGTGACACTGACCGCAGCGGTACTACTGTCACCTTCATGCCCGATGACCAGATGTTTGACACGGTGGAGTACGATTACGATACCCTCCACGATCGTTTGCGCCAGCAGGCCTTTTTGAACGCGGGTCTGCGCATCTCCATCACCGATATGCGCGGCGATGAGCCCAAGAGCGACAGTATGTGCTACGAGGGCGGTATCCGCGAATACGTTACCTATATAAACAAGAATAAGACCGCTCTCCATGAAGAGGTCATCTATGTTTCCGGCATGAAGGGCGATTCCACAGCTGAGATCGCCATTCAGTATCATGACGGTTATAACGAGACTCTCGTCTCCTTCGCCAACGACATCCATACCCCCGAGGGTGGTATGCATGAAACGGGCTTTAAGGCCGCACTGACCCGCGTGCTCAATAGCTACGGCCTCAAGTACGGCATGATCAAAGAAAACGATAAGGTCAGCGGTGACGACTGCCGCGAGGGTATCACCGCCGTCATTTCCGTAAAGCTGACGGAAGCCCAGTTCGAAGGTCAGACCAAGGCAAAGCTGGGTAACGCCCACATCCGTACGCTGGTGGACAACCTTATCTCCGATCAGCTGATGGTGTACCTTGAGGAGCATCCTCAGGTGGCCCGCATGATCCTCGATAAGGCGCTCACCGCCAACCGCGCCCGCGAGGCTGCCCGCAAGGCCCGCGAGTCCATCCGCCGTAAGAGTGCGCTGGGCGGCGCTGCTATGCCCGATAAGCTCCGCGACTGCAATGAGAATAACCCTGAGCTCACCGAGCTCTACATCGTTGAGGGTGACTCTGCAGGCGGCTCTGCCACCGATGGTCGTGACTCCCGCTTCCAAGCCATCCTCCCCCTGTGGGGCAAGATGCTGAACGTGGAGCGCGTCCGCGCCGATAAAATCTACGGCAATGATAAGCTTCAGCCCGTGATCGTTGCCCTTGGTGCAGGTCTCGGTGAAGAATTCGATGTCAATAAGCTGCGCTATCATAAGGTCATCATTATGGCCGATGCCGACGTGGACGGCAGCCATATCCGTACGCTGTTGCTGACCTTCTTCTTCCGCTACATGCGCCCCCTGCTGGAGCAGGGTTATGTCTATGCCGCCGTGCCGCCCCTTTACAAGCTGACTCGCGGAAAGACCACACGTGTTGCCTTCTCCGATGAAGAGCGCGACCGTGTGTCCGCTGAGATGCGCGGCGACAACCCCAATGCCAAGGTGGACATCTCCCGCTTTAAGGGCCTCGGTGAGATGGACCCCTCCGAGCTGTGGGAGACCACCATGGATCCCACCACCCGCACCCTGAAGCAGATCACACTGGAGGATGCCATCCGCGCCGATGAGATATTCACGGTGCTGATGGGCGAGAAGGTGGAGCCCCGCAAGGCATTCATTGAAGAAAAGGCGAAGTACGCCGTTAATCTCGACTTTTAAGAAAGGAGGTCACCGAAGAAAATGGCACATAAAAATGTGGATTACGATCCCGAATCTTTGCGCTACCCGGAACAAAAAATCGTCCAGAGCGAACTTGTGAAGGAGATGGAGACCTCCTACATCGAGTATGCTATGTCCGTCATCGTGGGTCGTGCATTGCCCGATGTCCGCGATGGCTTGAAACCCGTCCATCGCCGTATCCTCTACACTATGCACGAGGATGGCCTCACCTATGATAAGCCCCACCGTAAGAGCGTTACCGCTGTTGGTGACGTGCTGGGTCGTTACCATCCCCATGGTGACGCCAGCGTGTACGATGCTCTTGTTCGTTTGGCACAGAGCTTCTCCATGCGCTATCAGCTTATTGACGGTCACGGTAACTTCGGTACGGTGGACGGCGACCCCCCTGCTGCTTATCGATATACGGAAGCCCGCATGGCCAAGATGGCAGGCGAAATGCTCCGCGACATCGAAAAAGAAACGGTGGATTGGGATCCCAACTTCGATGAGACGAGAAAAGAGCCCCGCGTGCTGCCCGCCCGCTTCCCCAACCTGTTGGTGAACGGCTCCAGCGGTATCGCCGTGGGCATGGCCACCAACATTCCCCCTCACAACCTCACCGAGGTCATCAACGCCTGCATCTGCGTGCTGGATAATCCCGAAGCCACCCTCTATGATTTGATGCAGCATGTGACAGGCCCCGACTTCCCCACCAAGGGTATCATCATGGGCCGCAGCGGTATCCGCGCAGCCTATGCTACAGGCCGCGGCAAGGTGATCCTCCGCGCTCGTACGGAGTTTGAAGAGGTGCAGGGCCGCACCCGCATTATCGTTTCCGAGCTGCCCTATCAAGTCAACAAGCGCATGCTCATTAAGAACATGGCTGACCAAGTCAACGATAAGCGCCTTGAGGGCATCAGCAACATCACCGATCAGACCGACCGCAGCGGTATGCGCATCGTCATCGACCTCAAGCGCGATGCCAACCCCCAGGTGGTGCTGAATCGCCTCTTTGCTCAGACCCAGATGCAGACCAGCTTCGCTATCAATATGCTGGCGCTGGTGGACAATCAGAAGCAGCCGAAGATCCTGTCCCTACGGCATATTATCGATGAATATCTGGCCTTCCAGATGGAGATCATCAC
>CAYTOO010000025.1:0-19270 GCA_964439545.1 uncultured Oscillospiraceae bacterium
AGGGCGGCATGATGAACTGCCAGAAGGAGATGAAGAAGGCTGTGGAGTGCGGTTATTGGAACCTGTTCCGTTATAACCCCGCTGCCGAGCAGAAGTTCACCCTCGACTCCAAGGCCCCCGTTGGCGGCTATCAGGAGTTCCTGATGAACGAGGCACGCTACAGCCGCCTCACCCGCGAGTTCCCCGAGCGCGCAGGCGAGCTGTTCGAGCGCAACGAGGCCGAGGCCAAGGAGCGTTACGATCACCTGCTGAAGCTGGTGGAGCTGTACAACAAGTAATCTCCCGCATAAAGCAATAAAAATCGTCCCCCGACATGGGGGACGATTTTTATTGCTTTTTTCGCTTAAAGCTCTACATTCACGCCATCAGCAGCATCAGCCGATATGATCCAAAACGAACTGGATGGCCTGTTCGTCAACAGCATCGCCCAGATTTCCGTGGGCACCGTCCTGCACCGTTACCAGTTCTGCTGCGGGGAACACCTCCGCTGCCCGCTGAGAGTACTCGATAGGCACCAGAGGATCCTTCGTGCCGTGGAAGATCAGCACATCGCCTGTATAATTGGGCAGCAGATCGTAGATGCTGAAGCTCAGCGCATCGGCATAATAGGCGCGGCCAATGGTCAGTCCCATGAAGTCGATCTCCTCGGGGATGTTGTTGGGATCGGGCATGGCCTTCTTGGCATCGTCATGTACCACGTAGGCGGGGTAATAGGCAACCAGCGCCTTGACGCTCTCGGGTCTGGTGGCGGCAACATAAGAGGAGACGAAGCCGCCCTGACTGAAGCCACACAGGAAGAGGTTGTTCTCATCGATCTCGGGCAGTGCAGCCAAACCGTCCATCACAGCATTCAGATCCTCGGCCTCCGTAAGCACCGACATATCCTTAGGATCGCCTGCGCTCAAGCTGCCGCGTCCGCCGCCGTTAAAGTCGAAGGCACAGGCGGCAACACCCTTGGAGGCGAACTTCGCCGCCATGGACAAACACTGCCTATGGTTTCCGCCATAGCCATGAGAGAGGATCACCAGCGGGAAGGGACCCTCTCCCTCGGGGGTAAGGAGCTGGGCATAGATCTGCAGATCATCACGATAGAACGCCAGCTCTTCCGTGGTGTAGTTAACCGCAGGTTCTTCCTCCTGCTGGACATCGCTGCCCTGCTCCTCCATCTGCTGGGACTGGTCAACCTGAGCATCATCAGCGCCCTGATCGGCGGGAGTGCTGCCGCAGGCGGTCAACAGGGAAAGGCTCATCAGCAGCGCCAGAACAAGGGATACAATCTTATCGCTTTTCTTCATGTGGAACGCTCCTTCCTACACTACTTTATGTTACTTACCGGAATGGCCCAGATTTGCCTGCATAAAGGCATCAGCGCCGTTGACCCAAGTGGTGCACTCCTCGGGGAAGTCGCCCGTACCGGCAGTGCCGACACCGAAGCCGTGAGGTGCTCCCTCGATCAGCAGAAGCTCGGCGGGAACAGTGTTCTTCACTGCCTCATAGTGGTCAACAGAGAACTGGCAGCTCAGCGTCTCGTCCTCCGTACCATGGACGAGGTAGAAGGCGGGCAGATTGGTGTTGCCGCAAGCGGCATCAAAGCCTGCACCATACACGGGGATGGCCACATCCATATCGGCGGAAACGGCATCAATGGCATCGGGCACATAGTCGGAGTCATAGTCGCTGAACTGGACATCGCCATAGAACAATTCCACAGCGCCCATCAGCGTCTCAGCGCCGCCGGACCAGCCCATACCGGCGATCATATCCTGGCCGCCCCAGCCTTCCTGCTCAGCATAGTAACGCACCACGCGGACAGCGCGGCCGAAATCCATGAAGATGTCGGTGGTGGAATAGGGCTCCACACGGCGCTGCAGCAGGAAACAGTTGTAGCCCAGCTCGTTGAACACCTCAACGGCAGGATAGCCCTCAGAGCCGTTGGAGCGGCCCTTCATGGCGCCGCCGGAGCAGATGACGATGTTGCCCTTGGCCTGAGCGGGGTCATCCAGCAGGCACTTCACCAGCACGGTGGTGTTGCCGTAGCCCAGCAGGGATGCGCCGTCCAGCTGCTCCTCGGTATAGCTCTCGCCATCCACGATGGGCATGGAAGCAAAGTCATTCCAGATGAAGAACACACCGTCCTCCACGGACACTTCCTGTACCAAATTGGCCTTGGCCTCTTGGAATGCTGCCAGCTTCTCGGCATTGGGTTTGCTTCTCAGCGAGGTAGCAGTCTTGGAGAAGGCCTTGTAGGACTCCTCTTCAAAAATCAGCTCCATCATGGTGATCAAGCTGGCATTGCGCAGCTCCAGCTTGGTCTGCTCCTCTTCAGAGGCATCGGCGGGAACTTCCCACAGATAGTCGGCCAGATCCTGCTTGACCTCAGCTTCCTGATTGTCCACGTTTTGGGACTGATCGCCCTGAACATCATCGGTTCCCTGATTGGCGGGAGTGCTGCCGCAGGCGGTCAGCAGAGAGAAGCACATCGTTGCCACCAACAAAAGTGCCAGTAATTTTTTCATAGTTTTCCTCCTAAAGGATTTCACTGTGAACCCCACGAGTGAGGTTCGTTTCTCGTTTTTCAAAAGATGTGACGGGCACAGCGCCCCTCACAAACGAAAAACCGCCGCTGAAAACACAGCGGCGGTAAAATCGTCAACTATCAGAAGTTGTTCTCTTTTCCTTGTCTGCCACTGCACGAGCCAGCTTTGCCTTAAAGCGCTCGACCTCCTCAATCTTATAGATATTAGAGGAGTAAATCAGGAACGCGCAGACGATGACACCATTGATCACGGTGGTGAGAGAGGTGGACACGTTCATGCGCGCCAGACCGGAGTCAAGGCATGCCTGCACAATACCGCCCATAAAGATGGCAATGGGCTGGGAGGAGTGCTTGGCAAAGATAGCACCGATAAACATGGGCAGGAAGGCATTCATGAAGTAGGCAGAGGAACCCAGGCCGGTGGCAGGAGCGATCTTACCAAACTTGCTCAGATAGACCACTGCGCCCAGTGCCAGAAGTGCGCCGGCGATGGCATAGCACCAAACGGCGTTCTTCTTTTCCTTCACACCAACATCCACGGCGATTTTCTGACCGCCCTGCAGGGCCTTGCGGTTATAGCCGATCTTGGTATAGTCATACACGATTACCAGAATCGCCAGCACAACCAGCATGAGAATGATGTTGTTGGGGAATCTGGCAAAGACCAGCACGTCGGTTCTGCCGATGAGGTTCACACCCTGAGTGGAGATCATAAAGCCCACAGCCTCGTAGATCATAGCAAGGCCGATGGAGATCACCATGGGAGGGAGCTTCAAAGAGACATAGACGACACCGGAGATCAAACCGATAATGATACCCATGACCATAATGGTCAGCAGCATCATCACAGGGCCGAAATTCAAGTGCTGGGTGAGCAAGCCGCCGGTAATACCGGACAGCACCAGCGTTGCACCCATAGCAAAGTCGAATCGGCCGGTCTGCAGGTTAATGCTCATGGCCTGTGCGATCATGGTGGAGTAAACTGCGCCATAAATAATGGTCTTCAGATCCTCACCGACGCCAAAACCAGGGTGTCCGGTCGCATTGCACAGAATAAGAAAGAACAAATAGGTAACGACCGGAAGCATAATCGTCAGGCCGATTTTTTTTGCCGTTTTCATGACTTTCATAATTAAGTGCCTCATTCTTCGTTTTTGTGCTTACAGCGATGTTGCATCACTGTTTGAGGTACTCTGCGGGGAAACTTTTCCCCGCAGAGTTGGTAGCAAAGGCAGAAATATTAGCCCATGACCTCGTCCATGGTAACAGCGTAAACCTGATCCATCAGCTCCAGAGAAGCATTGGGGTTCAGGCCGCCCAGCACCATGCCGACATCCTGTGCGCTGACATAGAACTCGCCAGCGGCGTGCTTGTTATAGATCTCCAGGAACAGCTCGTTGGAGTTCACGGTCCAGCGGTTCACAGCCTGCAGACGGGGAGTACCGTCAGCATTCTTGGCCAGCTCGGGATAACCGGTGCAGCAGTTCAGCAGCATGATCATGGGAGCGCCGTGGACATACTCGGGGCAGTCATACACGATGACGGAGACAGTGCCGTCCTCGAAGTAGGGCTTGTAGGAATCGGAGACGGAGCCGATGGCAGCCATCTTCATCTGCTTGCCGGCATCAGCAACGGGCTGGAACCAGTAAGCCAGGTCGGTAGCGGAGCCAACTGCATCGTAGTCAGCAGTCAGGGCAGCGGTCTGCTGGGGAGCGAAGGTGGGGGCATCGGGCCAACCGCCGATCAGGTCAACCTCGGGATCGAACTTGACGGTAGCACCCTCAGCCTGAGCGGCGGCAACGCCATCGCAGAAGCCGTTGGTACGGTCAGCCATCATAGCGATCTTGGTCTCACCGCTGGCGAAAACGATGTGCTTGGTGTCCTGCTTGGCCAGGTTGTAGCCCAGCTCATAGCCGGCAGCGTAGTCGCCGTTCTTGCCGTCAGCGCTGACGAACTCATAACCACCAACATAGAACTCGTTGTCCAGGAAGCGATCATAGTAGTCAGCGATACCGGTGTAGTACATGCCCAGACGGGTAGCCTCCATGATGGAAGCAGGGCCTGCAGAGTTGTAGTAGCCATAGATGCCCTTACAACCGGCAGCGGCGCAGGAGTTGATGAACTGGAACTCCTGCTCGGGGGAGGCAATAGCCTCGGAGTAGATGAACTCAATGTTGAAAATGGTAGCCAGATAGTCAAAGTAATCCTTGACGCGCAGCCAGGTATCGTCGGTGGGGTTGAACAGGACGACACCGATCTTCAGGGTCTCCTCGGGCCAAGTGCCATCATAGGCATAGTCCTCAAAGGTCACGGTGGAAGCGGCAGCATCGCCGGCACCATCATCAGTGCTGCCACAGGCCACCAGGCCGAACACCATCATCAGTGCCAGCAGCAGTGCAACAAATTTCTTCATGGTTTTTCCTCCTAAATTTTTTAGATCTGAAAATTTGTGTGTAAATTACGTACTCAAATTAAATCGATCATCTGGGCAGCAGCTTGCCGCGATAGCTCAAGCTGGCCACCAGCACGACAACGATAAACACGATGCCGCGGAAAATCTGGATCTCACCGGCGCTCAGGCCCAGAATGGCCAGACCGCTGTTCAGCACCGTGATGGTCACCGCACCCACAAGACCTGCGCTGATCTTGGAGCGGGCACCGCCGGAGAGGGGCATACCGCCCACCACCAGCGCCACCATGACATCGTTACTGACGGTGGAAGCAGTACCGCTGCTGACAGAACGGGTACGCAGCAGGATCAGGAATGCCGCAAGGGCAATACCCAATGCACTGACCAAAAAGACGGTAAAGGTGGTCTTTTTGGTGTCGATACCGCTCTGCTTCGCTGCGATAATGTTGCCGCCCATGTTCTTTGCCTTCAGTCCAACAGGAGTGTAATTGAACAGTATCAGGCAGAGAATGAAGAAGACGGCAACGGTGCCAAAGTTGATGAACGTCAGCACATCAGCCTTCACAAAGTCGATGATAAAGGGGTTGGCAGGATCGTCTAGAAGGATGATCGAGGACTTACCCATGATCACCGTGACCAATGCAGAGAACACCGAGCCCAGAATGATCGTAAAGATAAAGAAAGGCACGTTCACATACGCGGCCAGCAGACCCTTCATCAAGCCCAGAGCCAGCGCCACTGCCAGCGCCACCAGCAAACCCACATAGAATTTACCGGTAGCAACGGTGGCCATGGTGGCAATCACGGCTGCAAAGTTCACGCTGGCACCGATGGACATATCGAAATAGCCCGCGGCAAAAACGAACACCGCGCCGATGGTGCACAGAGCCGTGACGATCACGTTGTTCACCATGGACTGAATGTTCACGGCGGAAAGCAGCTTGCCGCCGGTCAGAATCTCAAACAGGATGATGATAATGACCAGTCCGGCGTAAGGTGCAATATTGCCGATCAGCCGCGCAACATCGCGTTTCGCCTTCTTCGTTGCAGTTCCAGTTTCACTCATAATGTTCCCTCACGATCAAATCATCACGTTGATGATCTGACTTTCACTAAGTTCCTTGCTGCGGAAGAACTCACCGGCGGCCTTGCCGTCCTTCAGGATCAGCAGACGATCACACATACCGATCAGCTCGGTCAGCTCTTCAGAGATCATGACGATGGAGGTGCCGTTCTGCTTCATCTCGTTGATCAAACGATACATAGCAGCCTTCACACCAATATCCACGCCACGGGTGGGACAATCGAGAATGAGAATGTCACAATTTCTGCCGACCCACTTGCCGAAGACCACCTTCTGCTTGTTGCCGCCGGAGAGATACTGCACATCCTGCTTGGGAGAAGCACACTTGATGCTCAGATCCGTAATCTGCTTGTCCACATAAGTTTTCTTGGCCTTGGGCATGAGGAATGGGCCATTCTGAATCTTGTCGTAACCGGCAATCAAAATGTTTTCCTCAATGCTCTGTGCCAGAACCAGCGCTTCTTTATCGCGGTCCTTGGAGACATATCCATAGCCGTGATTGCGGGCCTCCTTGGCGCTGGTGATCTTGTGGCCGGTGGACATATCGACGATCTCGCCCTGCACCACAGCCGTCTCACCGAAGATAGCCTTGCCCAGCTCATGCATACCGCAATGGCTCAAGCCACCGATGCCCAGGATCTCACCCTTGTGAAGCTCCATGGAGAAGTTCATCAGCATACCCTCGCCGGTGGTCAGATCGTCCACCTTCAGCACCACTTCATCGCTGACGGGCGTGTCGTAGTCGCTGCGGTAGTAGTCGCCGGTCATCTCACGGCCCACCATGAACTGCTTGATCTTATCCTCGTCAAAGTCCTCCTTGTCGAGGGTCGAGATCAGGTTGCCGTCACGCAGAACCGTCAACGTGTCGCACACTTCCATCAGCTCGTCCAGATCGTGGGAGATGAACACCACCGCCTTATTTTCATCACGCATCTTTTTCATGATGTCGTAGATGATCTCGCGACCGTGCTGGCTCAATGCCGTGGTGGTTTCATCCACCACCAACATCTCGGGGTTCATGTACATGGTCTTGGCGATCTCCACCAGCTTGCGATCCTGCATGTTCAGCGACTCAATGGGGGCAGCGGGGTCAACATTGGTAAAGCCGATGTTATCCAGCACCTTTCTGGCCTCGTTCACCATCTTCTTGCGGCTGATGAGCACCTTGCCGAACTTGGCCTCCTCACCCAGGAAGATGTTCTCCGCAATGGAGATTCCGGGCACGGTGCCCTGTTCCTGCACGATCATGCCGATGCCGAGATTGACACCCTCGATCATGGTGCCGGGCTTATGGGGCGCGCCACGGAAAAACATCTCGCCGCT
Organism: uncultured Oscillospiraceae bacterium; assembly: GCA_964439545.1. Classification (GTDB taxonomy): domain Bacteria; phylum Bacillota; class Clostridia; order Oscillospirales; family Oscillospiraceae; genus Vescimonas. Next base: position 7,354 of record CAYTOO010000025.1, read on the forward strand.
GGTTGCCGGCTGCATGCCGGCGGCAATGGATGTGATTGTCGACTTTCCCGAACCATTTTCGCCGATCAGACCGGTGATCTGTCCGCGATAGACTTTGAAGTCCACGTGATTTAAGGCGATCGTGGGGCCAAAGTTCTTACACAAATCACGGGCTTCAAACAGCAATTCCTTGCCCTGTGCCATACAATCCTCCAAAATTTCTTACATTGGATTAGCACGAAACTGCCCTCAACAGAGGGCAGTTTCGCAAATATAACTTGTGGTTTTAAGTAGCCTGAATCAACTTACTGCAGGGGAGCCCAGGGCTCGGCAGCAGCAAAAGCGTCATCGCAGATCAGCTGAGCATCAGCGGCCATGAAGCCGGTCTTGTCATAGGTGACCATAGCGATGCCGTTGGCGATGGTGCCCTCAACGACCTGCAGCTCATCGAAGCAGGTGAAGGTCAGGAAGAAAGCATCCTCAGCATCGGTGAAAGCAGCAACGATCTCAGCGTCACCGAAACCATAGGTGCCGTTGAAGATCTTGACCTTGGTGTAGGTCTCGGGGATCTCGTAGTCAGCGCGGGCAACGGGATCGACAGCGGGAGCGGCCTCACCGGTCAGGGGGCACCACAGCTCGGTGGAAGCCAGAGTATCATCATAGATGAGCTGAGCATCACCGGAAACAAAACCAGTCAGGTCAAAGGTGACCATGGCGATGCCGTTGGCAACGGTACCCTCCAGAATCTGAGCCTCATCGAAGCAGACAAACTGGATGTAGAAAGCGGACTCGTCATCAGTCATAGCAGAAACGATCTCAGCATCGCCGAAACCATAGGTGCCGTTGAAGATCTTGACCTTGGTGTACTGGCTGGGGATGCCATACTCGGCACGATCCACGGCCTCGCCCATATCGGAGACGACCTCGTCACCGGCGGGAGCATCAGCGCCGTCGTCACCAGCGGGAGCGGACTGACCGCAAGCGACCAGAGACAGAACCATGACCAGAGTCAGCAGCAGAGCAAAAAACTTCTTCATTTTTCATTTCCTCCTTGTAATTTATCAGGTCTTTGCCTGATTGTTGACTTGCCTTTTAGATGTGCATCAATGACCGCCACTATCATTGTGGACAAGAATGGTCATTTTTGCTAGTTTCTCAAAGACTACGCCAACCATTTTAACATATATTGCACCAAATGAACACGTCTTTTTTTGAACAGTTTTTGTAAAAATCTGCTCTCTTATGTCATTTGCACCCTTATTTATGGTTATTCCGGGACAAATTCCCACTTTGAGGCGCGGGTCATCCTCGGAAATACGACTTTTTTTGCAGCGATCAGCCGTCATCAGCGTTTGCCGTCTGTTCTTCTCTCAGTTCTCACTTAAAGAAGATATCCGCCGCATTGGGCAGAGAGTAGGGTGCGTAGAGATCGGTGTGGGCAAGGTCGGAGCGGGCAAAGTAGAGATTATTCTCCACAGGGTCGGTACCAAAGGAGAACACATCCGTCTGCTGCGCAAAGTAGACCATCTGCTCCTGCATCAGACCGCCCAGCTCAATTGCGCCGAACTTATCCTTATCGCCGCCTGCCGTGCCCAGCAGGAAGAAGTCCAGATCGGGGTTGGCCACGATGGGCTCCTTGATGTAATTGAAAGCCTCCTCCACAGACCAGTCAAAGCCGTTCTCCAGCAGGGTCTCCTCGGGGATGCAAGGTGCGCTCATGGGCATCCAGTAGGCAAAATACTCAAAGGTATTGTGGAACATGTAGAAGGTGCAGATAGAACCTCTGGAATAGCCGATCCATGCGCGATGGTCGCGGCTGTCCATAATGCCCTCCTTAGAGAAATCGGTGCAGTACACATTGTACTGACTCTCCACCGCAGGGATCAGATCCTCGATGACCTCCATGTAGTAGTTGCCGGGGATGCCCTCATAGCGTCCGTCACCGGCGGCGTTGTCGCCGGGTGTCACATAGGCAGTCTCGTCATACTCCAGATAATAGGTGGGGCATACGATAATGCAGGGTTCCATCACCTGATGATCGGGATCGAAGATGTTGTTGATAATATTCAAGGGGTGCAGGGTCTTCATGTCGTGATCAAACAGGGCATTGGGAGAACTGCCGTTGCCGTGCTGGAAATAGATCACGTTATACTTGGTCTCCGTATCTGCCGGATCGTAGCCGTAGGGCAGATACACTCTGGCAAACTTCTCATACGTCACGCCATCTTCGTATACGTCGGTGGTGTAGCGGATGACCTCCGTGGTGCCTGCATGCTCCGTGGCATAGGTGTTATAGCCGTCGGGCACGAACTTGAACACCACATCCTCATCAAACACGCCGCTGGTGGTGATGTAGTTCCAGTTTTCGAAGTCAGGTTCGGTGGATTCCTCCGCAGACTGCTCGCCCTCACCCTGCGTGTCCTGAGACTGGGCGGGGGGCTCGCTGTTGTCCACAACAGCATCGTCGCCGCTATTGCCGCAGGCGCTCAAAAACGTCAGGCAAATCAGCAGCGACAGCATCAGTGCAAGTAATCTTTTCATCTGTACGGCCTCCTTGTTTATTCATCAGGCTTGCGCCCGACAGTCAACTGTTTTTCGGTGATTAGCATCAACGACCATTGTTATCCACACAGAAACTGGTCATTTTCCCAGTTTTTGACGGTTACAGTCGCTATTTTAACGCACATTTCATCAAATGAACATGTCTTATTTTGAACAGTTTTTGTAAAATCTTACTCTTTTCGGATCATTTTCGCTATATTTTGATCGTAAACAACAAAAACTGTGCCCCGAGACACAGATCATGTCGCGGGGCACAGCCGTTTATACACAGTCGTTTATGTTATTCAGCCGGCGTTCACCACGGACTCCAGCCAGCCGTAAGCCTCCTGCACATCATAGTTGCCCATGTGGGTGTACAGCCAATCGAAGCTGAAGTTCACATCGACGATGGAGGCATCATTCAGCATAGCGTGATACAGCACCGTCTGCAGGGCAAAAGAGGTGTCGCGGTCAGCCATACCGTGTCTGACGTACCAGTAGGGGGCGGAATCGCCATCGTCACCGGTCAGATAGGGGATGGGACTGGTCATGCGGAGCTGGAGTGCCAGCAGCGCACCCTCATCGGAGGAGAGATACTCCTCAAAGGTCACGCCGGTATCATCAAGGCCACAGCCGTTACCGGCAACGCGGTCATTATTCCAAGAGTAGGAAGAGAACGCACTGTAAGGATAGGCAGCAGAGCCGTACAGGGTATCCTCATTCTGACCTACCAAACCCTCGCCACCGGAGGACATGCCGTCGTTACTGAAGGCGGGAGCCACCTTCAGGGCGGAATTTCTGGACAACCAGAACAGATACTCGTCATAGTCGAAGGTGAACGTGCCATCCTCGGCAACCACAAGCCAATCCTTCCAATCGGGGGAAGTGGGCAGATACTGGCTGGAAGCTGCCTTAATGGGGGTGTTCAGGTCGGCAGCAATCTTCTCTACACCGCCCTCGGCAATGGTCTCGGCAATCTCAGCCTCCAACAGCTTGATGATCTCTGCGCGGAGATTCTCGCCGGTCAGCGCAGCGCCATCGGCGGTGGTCAGACCCAAAGAGGCCACATAAGCGCCATATTCACCAGCCAGCGCATCAGAGGCAGCCATCAGATCCTCATAGGTATAATCCTCGGGAGGAACGAACTGGAAGGGGCTCTGCGTAGTATCTCTTGCGATGATGCCCTCAGCAAGGATCCGCTCACGAGCGGTATTGAAGGTAAACTCATAAGCTGCATCGGCCTGACGCAGGTCATTAATGGGGCAGTAGGCAATGGTGCCGAACACAGCATCACTGATGGTGGAAACATAGCCGTCGCCGGACTTCTCCATGCCGGCAGCGCCGATCTCATACAAAGACTCATAGAAGTCAGCGCTGTTGCCGCTGGCTGCCACGATCACAGACAGCGCACCGCCGCCGGAAGTGCCGGAGATCACGATCTTCTCAGGATCGCCGGCAGGCAGGAGATCGGCATTGTAGCGCAGATAGCGGATCACAGCCTTGGTGTCGGTAATGGTGGCAGGGGCATGCACCAGATATTCGCTGCCGGTATTGTCTCCTCTGCTGCGGGCGCCGTAGCTGACCACCACATAGTTCTTGGACAGGGCATAACCCACATGATCTTCATCGCTGGTGCTGACATAGGCCTTGCCATCGGCGATCTTGGTAGCCATAGCATAGCCGTTCACCGTCCAACCGGAGTTATTCACCAGGAAGATGATGGGAGAGGTCTTATCAGCGCCCTCGGGGATGTAGATGCTGATGATCTGATCGAGCGGGGGCAGGGTATCCTTCTGGACATAGTGGGTGGGATTGGTCACGTAGCAGTCCTCATAGGCGGTGACCTTCTTCTCCGCACCGTCTACCGTAACGGTCATCTCCGTCTTAAAGGCATCGCCCATAGACAGATCTGCCGCAGTGATCTCCAGCAGAGAGGCCGCAGCCGTCACCGTTTCAGCAGAATCGGACGGAGCAGGTTCAGAATCGCCGCAGGCCACCAGGCCGAGAGCCATAATCAAAGCCAGCAGCAACGCAAGAAACTTTTTCATTTGTCTTTTCCTCCTCATGATTTCGGTGCAGCGCTCCTCACATCTCTCAATTCTTCGGCAACAGATTGCAAAAAATATCAAAATATGTTACTCTACACCCAATTAAGGCCATTGTATCAACCTTCCCCGCCCCTCACAATGCCGAGCAATGACAACATAGAGTATCTTTTTTTGATATTTCCACAGGAGGCTATATCATGGATAAGTACCCTGTCAACAACATAAAAGATCTGCGCCCCTCGGAGCAGATCCTTGCCTATCTCCATCAGCACGATCTCCCCCTCACCATTGACACTGTCAATGCTCATTGGGAGCAGATCAAAACCGCCCTTGGTCTTACGGAACTCCCTCCCGATATAGCAAAATACCTCTCTGACGGCGTTTGGAAGTTTTACGAGGCAATGGTGCTGGAAAAGGTGCTGAAAGACAAGCGGGTCGATCTCTTCCTCCACCCCCGCTTTGCCCCTGTAGACATCCACTCTCACGGTTATTTCGAGATCAAATATCTCCTCAGCGGCAGCGCCAATGTGCTGTTGGCTGGACAGACCATCCCCATGAAGGCGGGTGACCTTATTTTCATCGCACCCCGCATGGAGCATACAGTCGCCGTCTATGATGCGGATACGCTCCTCATTAACATTATCATCACATCAGATGCCGCCGCTTCCGCCTTTCCCCGTATCTATTTCTCCGAAAACCCCTTAAGTCGGTTCTTTACAGCCGCTTTGCAGAGCAAAATCGAGCAGTCGTATCTGATTTGCCACACGGGATCGGACGAGTTGATCCGCCGCATAATTTTCGACGCCTATCAAAAACGTGGCCATACAGGCGCTGTGCCCGCCCATCTGCTCTGCGAATCCCTTGTGGAACAGCTGATGCTGGAAGCACTGTCCGCCCACGGGAAAAATTTCGAGATGAGCGGAGATTTTTCCACCGTTCCCGAAAAGCTCTTTCCCATCCTCGGCTACATCAACGATCACTGTGCCACCGTCAACCTAACGACCCTGTCCCACGTGTTCAACTACAGTACCGCCCATCTCAGCCGCCTCATTAAGCAGCACACAGGCAAGTCCTTTTCCGAACTGCTGCGCTCGGCAAGATTGAACCAAGCCTCCCTCCTCCTTCGCACCTCCGACCTGCCCATTCAAGAGATCATCCTCCGCGCAGGCTATACGGGAAAGGCCCACTTCTACCACGCTTTTCAAGAGGCCTACGGCATGACCCCCGCTCAGTTCCGCCGCAGCACAGTACCGCTGGATGATATAGAGAGCTGATCTCTGCTGAGCAGAAGTTCACCCTCGACTCCAAGGAGTGTTACGATCACCTGCTGAAGCTGGTGGCGCTGTACAACAAGTAATCTCCCACACAAAGCAATAAAAAATCGTCCCCCTTCTCGGGGGACGATTTTTTGTGCTTTTTCAGTTAAAATTCTGCTTTCATGGCGGCAGTACGCTCGATGCCCTCAGGCAGAGCGGTCATCACCACGAAAGGACCATTGCGCCATACCTCGGCGCGGTTTTTCCAGCCCTCGGCATTCTCGGGATAGGTGGTGTCGTCGGCAACCGCATCGATACGGTTTTGTAGAATAGCGCAGATTGCTTCGGCATCATCCTCCGCAGCCGCCTCCACCATGACGATCTCACAGGGGAACCCTACTATCGGCGGCAAGTACACCACCAGTTGTTTCGTCTCCACGGCGGTCAATCCGGGGTACAGGGATTCGATCACCTCGGGGTTCTCCTCAGGAAAAAGCGCCTCTCCACTGCTTTCGATCACAGCAACTTCCTCCGCAGCCACCGCAGCCAAGTCCACCGCTTTTGCCTGCGACTTTCCACACGCGACAAGGGACAGCACCAACATAGCACACTGCGCCATACACAGCAGTTTTTTCATCTTCATCCTTCCTTTCTCCCTTTTGGGCCATTTCTATTTTTATGAATATTGTAGCACACTCTACACACCGTTTCAACTCCTTATAACCACAACGAGAATTTTGTTGTTGTTTTTGGATATAGGTTTCTCCATTCTTCTCCCCTTGCACAAGTCCTAAAAGAGTGGTATACTATTAAGTTGTAAAAATATGCTATTTTCTCGAAAAGAGGTCGATAGATTTGAACATTCGCGCATTGTTTGCCGCCCATAACATGACCGAGGGCGCGCCGTGGAAGCGCCTGTTGGAGTTCTCCATCCCCATGCTGATCGGTAACTTCGCCCAGCAGCTCTACAACACGGTGGACTCCATCGTTGTGGGTGAGTATATCGGTGACTTGGCACTGTCCGCCGTTGGCAGCGCAGCCCCCATCCTCAACCTGCTGCTGGCGCTGTTCGTGGGCGTTTCCACCGGCGCAGGTATTGTGGTTTCTCAATATTACGGCGCAGGTGCGCGGGATAAGCTGTCCCGCTCCGTGGGTAACTGCATTACCCTCGGCTTCATCGCCACCATCGCCACCATGATCATCGGCGTGCTGATCACCCGCCCCATGCTGACGCTGCTGGATACTCCCGCTACCATCTATGAATGGTGCGCCGACTATCTGCGCCTCTACTTCCTCGGCGCTATTGGCTTCACTTTCTATAACATCCTCTCCGGCATTCTCCGCGGTTTGGGTGATTCTGTGTCCGCCCTGCTGTTTTTGCTGATTTCCGCCGGTCTCAACATCGTGCTGGACATCTGGTTTGTGGCAGGTCTTAACATGGGCGTGCCCGGCGTGGCGCTGGCTACCGTCATTGCACAGGGTATCTCCGCCGTGCTGTGCCTTCTGAAGCTGCTGCGCATGCGCGACATCTTTGATCTGAAGTGGTCCATGCTGTCTCTTCGCAAGGATATTGCCCTGCGTATTGTGCAGCTGGGTCTCCCCTCTGGTATTACTCAGGCCATCATCTCCGTTGCTATGCTGACGGTGCAGGCACTGACCAACAGCATGGGTGAAATGATCATCGCCGCCGCCGTGGTTATCATGCGCGTGGACGGCTTTGCCATGCTGCCCAACCTGTCCTTCGGTCAGGCAATGACCGTTTATACGGGTCAGAACGTGGGCGCACGCCGCCTCGATCGTGTCCATCAGGGTACGAAGCAGGGTCTCGTTCTGAACGTGTCCATTTCTGCTGCCATCACCGTGATCATCCTGCTCTTTGGACCCTTCCTCTTTGACCTCTTTACCGACACCCCCGAACTGATCGATTTGGCTACCCGCATGATGCGTTTGCTGGCTGTGGGTTATATCTGCATGGCCGTTTCTCAGACGCTGGGCGGCGTTATGCGCGGCGCTGGTGATACCATGACCCCCATGTGGATCTCCCTTATCACCACCATCATCGTTCGTGTGCCTCTGGCCTACACGCTGGCACACTTCACCGCCTGCGCTGAGTGGCCCAATGGCCGCCCCGAGGCACTGTGGGGTTCTCTGTTCATCTGCTGGGCACTGGGCGCAGTGATCCATGTTATTTTCTACCGCCGCGGCAAGTGGAAACGCAAGGCGGAAATTTCCATGCAATAAAATAGTGTCTTTGCGCACGGCATCCGACCCCATTTTCATCGGCTGCCGTGCGTATTCTATTATTACACCTAAGGAGGTGCTTCGTGAAAGAGCAGCATAGCATCGTCCTCGCGCTGCGGCAAGCACAGCAAGATCCCCGCGCCGCCGACGACTTCATTGAGCAATATCTGCCGTTCATCCGCTCGGAAACGGCGAAGTGTACAGCCCGTCCTCCTCACGATATGGAGGATGAGCTGAGCATTGCCATGTTCGCATTCTATGAGGCCATGATGGCCTACCGCAGCGACAAGGGCGCGTTTCTGCCTCTCGCCGCCGTTGCGATCCGCAACCGCCTCATAGACCACACCCGCCGCAATCGCCGTCACAGCGGGTCGCTGTCGTTGGATGCGCCTCAAGGAGACGAGGACAACCGCACCCTCGCCGACACGGTGGCAAACAGCGCTGACGAGGTAAGCGCTTACCATGACCGCGCAGCAACACAGCAGGAGATCGAGGAATTCTCCGCGTCCCTCGCCACGTTCTCCCTGTCCTTGACGGAAGTGGCAGAAAACTGCCCCCAGCAGGAGCGGACGCTCCACGCCTGCATGGCGGCGGTGGACTATGCCAAAACGCAGCCATTGCTATTGGAAACGCTCCTCACAACAGGAAAGTTGCCCATCGTGCAGCTGTCTCAAGGCAGCGGCGTGCCGAAGAAAACGCTGGAGCGCCACCGCAAGTATCTGGTGGCGGCGTTGCTGGCATATACCAACGGATTTGAGATTATACGCGGTCACTTGCAGGCCGTGAAGAGAAGGGAGGCGCTGGAAGCATGACCTATCTGGTAATGGAATGTCACTATGGTTACGCCATCGTGCTGGACACACAGGGGCGCTATCTAAAAGTAGCCAACCGTAACTATCTTGTGGGCCAGCAGGTAACGGATGTCATCCCCTTTGAAATCCCTAAAAAGCAAACAAACACCCGCCGCTGGGCAAATATCGGTGCGCTCGCCGCCTGCCTCTGCGTGGTAGTGAGCCTGTGGCTGGTGATGCTGCTGCCCTTTGGCACGGTGCGGCTGCAAATCAATCCCGATGTGCTTTTGACGGTAAACCGCCTCAATTTTGTCATTGATGCCGAGGGACTTAATGAGGACGGCAAGGCGCTGCTGCAGGGCTTTGACTATAAGCGCATGAAGCTGCCGCAGGTATCCGATTCGCTGGCTGATCGCGCCACGGCAGAGGGATATCTCACCGAAGACGGCGCCATCCTCGTCACCGTCACCTGTCGCAACGAGCGCTGGCGCGCTGAAACAGAAGATGCGCTGGTGACAGAGCTGCGCTACCACATGAACGACACCGTCACCGTTTCTCAAGATGCAAACGACATCCTACAGTGGCGCGACGATCACCATGATGACGATGATTGGGATGACGATCACGACGACGATGATGATGACGATGACTGGGATGATTTCTGGGACGACTAAAAATTTTTCGTTCCGACCCCACTTTTTGAAATGTTCCTCCGTAAACTGTGTACATGAAACAACACAACAAGGAGGAACATAACATGAAGACTACCATCAAAAAAACGCTGGCCATCGTTTTGGCTCTCGCTCTGACTCTGGTCGCTATCGGCTGCAGCGTGGCTTACGCCGACACTTTCCGCGGCGAGGTAAAGAAATCTCCCGTAACGGTGGAAAACACACCTTCCATCACAACAGATATTCCCGCCGCACCGCAGACTCCCACTGCCGCCGCGCCCGATGTTTCTGCACCTGCTCCTTCTGCCCCCGCTGCCAATCAGCTCATCGGCAGAGACAAGGCCGAGGCGCTGGCAAGAGAATCCCTTGGTCTCTCCGATCTGCACCTGAGCGGCATCGAGCTGGATGACGGCAGATACGAATTGGATTTCTGCGACGGCAACACTGAATATGATGTGGACGTTCACGCCACCAGCGGCACGATCCTCAAGTCCGTGGTGGATCACTACGATGAGTGCGACCGCTGCGACAAGGATTGGGATGACCGCTATGACGACTGGGATGATCGCTACGACGATTGGGATGATCGCTACGACGACTGAGCGTTTTTTCTCCAAAATATCTATGCAAGACCTGCACCCACAAAGGGTGCAGGTCTTGCGTTCTGCGCAAAAGCATTGTATAATAAATTGGTTAAAGCAACACCACACAAATGTGTCTATATTTAGGGGAGGAACCGCTATATGATCAGAATTTATCAGACTGCCGATTACGAGGCAATGAGCCGCCGCGCCGCCCACATTATCGCCGCCGAAGTTTATCGCAAACCCGCCTGCGTGCTGGGTCTTGCCACGGGTTCTACTCCCGTGGGTGCTTACAAGTGTCTGGCCGAGATGGTGGCTAAGGGCGACCTGAGCTTCAAGGAAGTCAAGTCCGTGAATCTGGACGAGTACAAGGGTCTTGCCCCCACTCACGACCAGAGCTATCGCTACTTCATGGAGGATAACCTCTTTAACCACGTGGATATCGACCTCGCCAACACCAACGTGCCCAACGGTCTTGCCGCCGATGCCGAGGCTGAGTGCGCCCGCTATGACGAGCTGGTGGCCTCTCTTGGCTATGCCGATCTCCAGCTGCTGGGTCTGGGTCACAACGGTCACATCGGCTTCAACGAGCCCGATGACCACTTCACCAAGGAAACCCATGTGGTGTCTCTCGCTCAGAGCACCATCGATGCTAATGCCCGTTTCTTCGCCTCCGCCGACGAGGTGCCCCGTCAGGCTCTGACCATGGGCGTAGGCTGCATCATGGCTGCACGCCGCGTGCTGCTGATCGCCAGCGGCGAGGGTAAGGCCGATGCCCTGTACGCTGCTTTCTGCGGCCCCATCACTCCCGAGTGCCCCGCCTCCATCCTCCAGCTCCACAACGATGTGGTGGTGGTGGCTGACAAGGCTGCTCTCAGCAAGCTGACTGCCGCTGGCGTGGCTGTCTGCGAGTAATTTTCCATACATTACAAACGCGTCCCGACATCAGGTCGGGACGCGTTTTTGTCTTTATCGAATATTGCTTACATGCCGGGCTCGGGGCGGGTACCCACAACGTGAGGTGCGCGCTTGCGACAGAAGATAACCTTGAATACCGTTCTCACGCAGGGTTGAATGAAGAACATCTGGGTGAAGAAGGCAAAGGGAAAATTGAAGCACACCAGCTTGAGCCAGTTAGCCAGCAACGTCAGCAGGTTGAAGCCTGCGTAGTAGGGATAGTAAAGGAAGGCCGCAATAAAGCTCATAGCAGGGCACATCAAGCCAACGGTAGCGCAGATGATGGCGGTCTCAAAGAGGACGGGATGGGTGGTCTTTACATCAAAAACCTTACAGGCAAGACGGAAGGAGAGGGGACTGCCGTAGGTCAGCTCCAAGGTAATGGCCAGCACAAACTCCAGCACCACCACAGCCCAAATGGGATAAAGACCACCAAGCATCATCACACCACCGTTGAGACGAATACCTTCCAGCACGCTGCCGCCAGACAGGGAGGCGAAGAAATTGCCATTCACCACATAGAGACTATAGAACACATAGGCATGAACGGTGATCAGCACGGTAATGGCAGCAAACACAAACTTCTGAAACTTATTCTGAGGCATAGTTTTCTCCTTTCAAGACAAAAAAAGAGCCCACTACAGCCGTAAATCTCCTACATTGTTCCGTAATCAGATTTACGCGCAGTGCGCTACTTGTGTCGTTATGTTGTCCTTATTTAGTTCTCCCAAAGTATAGCAAAAAGAGCAACGGAAAGTCAAAGGGTCTTTTGTTTGAATTTTCAAAAGATCACAATTCCAATTTGTATAAAAAGCACAGAACGCACCACCCATGAGGGTGGTGCGTTCC
>CAYTOO010000026.1:0-18930 GCA_964439545.1 uncultured Oscillospiraceae bacterium
CGTTTCTTTTGGTACTTTTCTTTCGCTGTTGAAAGAAAAGTACGAACATTCCCGTGTCAATCCCTCAGTCAGCTTCGCTGCCCAGCTCCCTTTACACAAGGGAGCCTTGGGCTGGCGCATCTCTTAGGGGCTTGCCCTTTACACAGGGGAGGCTCTTTTTTAACACCTGCTAACACCATTCTCCCCTTGCTTACCTTTCCAATTTGTGGCATAATAGAAATGTTAATCCCCCGAAGGAGGACAAGCTATGCTGTATAATATTCTCGCCTTGGGCGATGTGACCAGTGAAGATGCCGTGCGCCATGTGCAAAAGCATTTGCGCTCCGTGCAGAAGCTGAAGAACATCCATTTCACCGTCATCAACGGCGAAAACGCCTCGGGTACGGGCATTATCCCTGCACAGGCCGATGCTCTCTTTGCCGCGGGCGCGGATGTGATTACCCTCGGTAACCACACCTTCGGGCGGATGCAGATTTGCGACTACTTGGAGGATAACCGCTATATCCTCCGTCCCGCCAACCTCTCGGGGCGTATGCCTGGCCGCGGCATGGGCGTTTACGATTGCGGGTCTATCCGCATTGCGGTGATTTCCCTCATTGGTCGCCGCGATTTGGACTGGAAGGCCGCCGACCCCTTCACCACGGCGGACAAGCTGCTCGGCACTTTGGAGAAGGATAAGCCCACCTTTACCCTCGTGGATTTCCACGCGCAGGCCACCAGCGAAAAGCTGGCGCTGGGGTACTATCTCGATGGGCGGGTAAGCGCCTTGTGGGGTACCCACACCCATGTGCCCACCGCCGATGAGCGGGTGAACCCCAAGGGCACGGGCTACATTACCGATCTCGGCATGACGGGTGCAATCGAGTCGGTGCTGGGAATTCCCCCCGAGCAGAGTATTGAGTTCTTCCTCGGCGGTCTTGCGGGGCGCTATCGCTTCGCAGATGGTGCAAATAAGGCGCAGGGCTGTATCTTCACGCTGGACAGCGACACGGGACTGTGCGTGGGCGTGGAGCGAGTGGATATAAGGTAATTAATAGTTAATAATTAACAATTAACAGTTATTTTTTGAGAAAGTCTTTATGAAAGTAAAACTCAAGTTTGACTATTCAGAAAAAATAATCTTTATTCCTGATGGCTATGTTTCGAGTTTAGATGCTCTTCACTTGGCTTTTTTAGATTGGCTTTACGACAACCCTGAGTATATGGGGTATGACAAAAAAGGAAATGTAGTTTTCGGGTATGACGCATCAGCTTTTTTAGAGTATATTAACCAAGAGATTTTATCATCGAGCCAAGAAAAAGCATATTTTCTCTCCGATGCAGAGGAGAAAAAGGGAAGCGTTCACACATTGGAATTTTGAGGAGCAGAGGCTAAAGCCTCCCTTGTGTAAAGGGAGGTGGCATTTGCGAAAGCAAATGACGGAGGGATTGTCGTTTCTGGGTCAACCCCTCAGTCAGCCTTGCGGCTGACAGCTCCCCTTACACAGGGGAGCCTTTGGTGCGATGCACCCCCACATCAATAAATCACAACGATTTACATATAACCAAAGAAACCAAAGGAGAAAGAAAAACCATGTCTGTCGAAAAAGTTCGTGAGTATCTGACGAAGTACGGTGTGGAAGACCGTATGCAGGAGTTTGAGGTGTCCTCTGCCACTGTGGAGCTGGCAGCACAGGCCGTGGGCGTGGAAGGCGCTCGCATTGCCAAGACCCTCAGCTTTAAGGTACATGAAGATCCTATTCTGATTGTCGCCGCTGGTGATGCCAAGGTGGACAACAGTAAATATAAGCACTACTACGGCGCAAAGGCCAAGATGCTGACCTTCGAAGAGGCTGTGGAGCGCATCGGTCATGCCCCCGGCGGCGTGTGCCCCTTCGCACTGCCCGCCGATGTGAAGACCTACCTCGATGTGTCCCTGCGCCGCTTTGAAACCGTGTTCCCCGCGGTGGGCAGCGCTGCAAGCGCCATTGAACTGACCTGCGACGAGCTGGAGCGCTGCTGCGGCGAGAACTTCGTGGAGTGGGTCGACGTTTGCAAGGGTTGGCAGGAAGAGGAGGCCGAGTAATATGGTGCGCGTCCTTCACGCATCGGATTTCCATCTCGACAGCGCCTATGGCGGCTTAACCCCCGAACAGGGTCGCCAGCGGCGGCAGGAGAGCCGCGACTTGGTGCGCTCGATGGTGGACTACGGCAACGACCACGGGGCGCAGTTGCTGCTGCTTGCAGGCGACCTCTTGGACAGCGACGCAGTATATGGCCAGACGGCAGAGGAACTCTCCTCTGCCTTGCAGGCTTTCCGCGGCGAGGTGGTCATCGCCCCCGGCAACCACGATTACTATACCGCGGGCAGTCCCTATGCAACCACGTTGTGGAGCGAAAATGTCCACATCTTCACCTCTCCCAACATGGAGCGGATCGCCTTCCCCCAGTACGGCTGCGTGGTGTACGGCGCGGCCTTTACGGAGGCAGAGGTGCGGGAAGCGGGCTTGTCGGGCTTTACTGTGCGTGATGAGGACGCAGAACTCACAAAAATCGGACTCCTCCACGGCGAGGTGGGCAGCAAGGACAGTCACTATCGTCCCATCGCCCCCGAGGACATCGCCAAAAGCGGCCTCGACTACCTCGCCTTAGGCCACGTTCACCGCTACGATGGCGTGCAGGTGGCGGGGGCTGTCAGCTACGCTTACTGCGGCTGTTTGGAGGGTCGCGGCTTCGATGAACTGGGGGAGAAGGGTTTCCTTTTGGGCGATATTGGTGCGGGCACAGTTGCCATGCGCTTTGTCCCCTTTGCCCGCCGCCATTACTGCATCCACTCCGTGGATGTGACAGGCCGCGACTTGAGCGAGGCCATCATGGAGTCGTTGCCGCTGCGGACGGAGGATGACCTCTACCGCATTATCCTCACAGGTGAGCGTGGTGGGGAAGAGGTGGATTTGGCTGCCTTAGAGCAGCAGCTCAGCCCTAAATTTTACCAGTTTGAGCTGCGGGATAACCGCACTGCCCGCCGCGATATTTGGGCAGGCTGCGGGGAGGATTCCCTGCGGGGCATTTTCTTGCAGAAGATGAAGCAGCGCCTCGAAGCGGCGGAATCTGACGAGGAGCGGCGGAAAATCGAATTAGCTGTCCGCTTCGGCACAGATGCCTTGGACGGCAGAGAGTGAGGTGCGAGGGTATGAAGCGAATTTTGATGATCGGCACAGGCGGCACCATCGCCAGCGAAATGGGCGGCGACGGCTTGACCCCCGAACTAAGTACGGAACAGCTGCTTTCCTTTGTGCCTTCCGTGGGCAGCGAGTGCCACGTGGATTGCGTGCAGCTCTACAGCCTTGACTCCACCTCCATTGAGCCCAAGCACTGGGTGGGCGTTGCCAAGACCATACAGGAGAAGTACGAGGACTATGACGGCTTCGTCATCAGCCACGGTACGGACACCATGGCCTACACGGCGGCAGCCCTCAGCTATCTCATTCAGAAGAGCCCCAAGCCCATCGTGCTGACGGGTGCGCAAAAGCCCATTTGGTTCGACGGCACGGACTCCAAGCGCAATCTCTGCGACGCCTTCCTCTACGCCTGTCGCGGCTGCGGCGGCGTGCAAATCGTCTTTAACGGCAAGGTCATCCTCGGCACTCGCGCGAGAAAAACCTGCTCCAAGAGCTTCCAAGCCTTCTCCAGCGTGAACCACCCCGATTTGGCAGTGGTGCAGGATGGGCGATTGTTGCAGTATATTCGCGCAGAGGTGGGGGAGAAACCTGTCTTTTACGACAGAGTTGACACCAATGTGGGGCTTTTGAAGCTGATTCCAGGCACTGACCCCGCCCTGGTGGAGTTTATGGCGAAGAATTATGATGGCCTTATCATCGAGAGTTTCGGTGTGGGCGGTCTCCCTGAGTATGGCGACATGTACGGCATTTTGCGGCGTGCCGTGGAGGCGGGGAAGATCCTCGTCATGACCACCCAAGTGCCCAATGAGGGCAGCGACTTGGGCGTATATCATGTGGGCGGGCGCTTGAAGCAGAATCTGCGCCTCTTGGAGGCCTACGACATGACCACCGAGGCGGCGGTTGCCAAGCTCATGTGGATTCTCGCGCAGACCCGCGACTTTGACACGGTGGAGAAGCTCTTCTACGCACCTGTTGCACAGGATATTTTGTATAGTAACTCGTGAGGCGGGGGATGTGCCCGAAGGGCCTCGGCCCCCTCTGACGAGGGGGCTGTCAGCGTTAGCTGACTGGGGGAGAGAACAAAGCGAGAAAGGGTTTCGTATTCTCTCCCTCCGTCACGGCTACGCCGTGCCACCTCCCTCATCAGAGGGAGGCAAGGGCGCTGACGCGCCGAAATCACCCAAGCACCCTCTCGCATCACCCCACACATCCCCCTATAAGGAGGCATGCCTATGAAACAAACCTTCCTCTACGCCTTTCGCCGCTCTGTCCCCATCATGCTGGGCTTTTTCCCTCTCGGCCTTGCCTACGGCGTGCTGATGGATGCCAGTGGCTACAATTTCCTGTGGTCTACCTTCACTTCGCTGACGGTGTTCGCAGGTGCGTTGCAGTTTTTGATGGTGGAGTTCTTCACGGCGGGCACGCCCCTTATTACCGTGGCGCTGCTGGCGCTGCTTTTGAACTCCCGCCATATTTTCTATGGCATCAGCTTTGTGGAGCGGTTTCGCAGCTTCGGCAGCGGCAGTAGGTTGTTCCTCATCTACTCCCTGTCGGACGAGAGCTACTCTCTCCACTGCGCCCACAAGCCCCAAGAGGGGGTGAATGAGAAGTGGGCGCACCTTTTCAGCGCGGGCTTTGTGGTGTTTTACTGGCTGGTGTTCACCTTCATGGGCGGCTTGGTGGGTCAGCTTATTACCTTCGACACTACGGGCATCGACTTTTCCCTGACGGCCCTCTTCGTGGTCATTCTCATTGACCAGATGCGGGGCGCGAAAACGAAGCTGCCTGCCCTCATCGCCGTGGTGTCGGGCATCGTGTGCATCCTCATTTTCGGGGCGGCCAACTTCATTTTGCCCTCCCTGCTCATTACGGTGGCGGTGCTGTGTCTGCTGCGCCCCCGCCTTGAGAGCTACACCGTGGAAGAGGAGGTGGCACAATGAACGTTAATGTGGGGTATACCATCGCGGTCATCGCCATCTGTGTGGCTTGCACGTTCCTGCCCCGCGCATTGCCGTTTTTGCTGTTCGGCGGACGGGAAGTGCCGAAAATCGTGAAATATTTGGGCCGCATCCTGCCTATGGCGGTCATGGCAACGCTGGTGGTGTACTGCCTGCGCAGTACCACTTTCGATGCTATGGGCAATTTCCTGCCCCAAATCATCGCCGTGGCGGTGGTGGCGGCACTGCACCTGTGGCGCAAGAACACCTTTTTGTCCATCGTAGTGGGCACGGCGGTGTATATGGTGCTGGTGCAGGTGGTGTTTTAAGTTGATAAAAAAGAGCCCTGCGGGGCTTTTTTTCATGCGTACACATGAGAATAGGTTGACTTCTACCTAGTATTTAGGGTATACTATAGCAAAAGGAGTGATGACCATGCAAATCAACACCAATACCATCGTCTCTGTCACCGAGGCGAATCAGAATTTCTCCCGTGTCAGCCGCATTGCTGAGAAGAACGGACAGGCGGTGATTTTCAAGAATAATCGCCCCAAGTATATGCTCATCGATTTGGAGAGCAATCCTATGCTGGAGCTGACGGACGATGAGAAAATCGATATCGTGGCGGCACGTATCCTCAAGCGATTCAAGCCTGCCTTTGAGGAGTTGGCGAAATGATTAAGTTTTCCAAAGAAAAGGTGCTGTTGCTCCATCAGCTGATTGCCGAGGAGACAGGCGGCAGTATCGGCCTGCGGGACGAGGGCTTGCTGGAATCGGCTTTAGAGGCGGCCTTTTCTACCTTCGGCGGCGTGGAACTGTATCCCTCCAAGGAGGAGAAGGGCGCACGTCTGGGTTATAACTTGATTTCCAATCATGCCTTTGTGGACGGCAACAAGCGCATCGGCATGTATGTGATGCTGACATTTTTGGAGGTCAACGGCATCCGTATGGAGTGTACCAATGAGGATGTGGCGACCGTGGGTTTGGCAGTAGCCGCAGGAGAAATGGGCTATGAGGCACTGCTGGAATGGGTGCGGGAACATAGACAATAAATATGCAAAAAGGGACAGATGTCAGACGACACCTGTCCCTTTTGCTATGGGGAGAGAGGAGGAAAAACAAATGGAAAACAATGGAAAACTTATACTTTCTCGACCACCAGTTTCTCGTCACGGAGGACGATCTTCGCCGTGTCGCCGCGGGACAAATTGCCCTCCAGCATCTGCTCAGCAACGGCATCCTCCACGGTGGACTGGATCTTGCGGCGGAGGGGGCGTGCGCCGTAGCGCTCGTCAAAGCCAGCCTTGGCAAGGGAGGCGAGGGCATTTTCATCCCACGTGAGGGCGATGCCCTGCTCTTCCATGCGGCGGGCGGTGACGGCAAGCATTCGCTTGGCGATCTCCGCGATGTCGTTCTCTGTCAGCTGACGGAACACGATGGTCTCGTCAATGCGGTTTAGGAACTCGGGCTTAAAAGTGCGGTCAAGCTCCGCCATGACGGCGGCGCGGATGCGCTCGAAGCGGGCAGATTCGCTTTCTTCTTCTGCCGCGGCGAAGCCGAGGGAGGCACGGTGACCTGCGGTGATGTTCCGCGCGCCCACGTTGGAGGTCATGACGATGACGGTGTTCTTAAAGTCCACACTGCGGCCTTGGGAGTCCGTCACCACGCCGTCATCGAGGATTTGGAGGAGGATGTTCCACACATCTTCGTGTGCCTTCTCCATCTCATCGAACAGCACCACGGAGTAGGGCTTGCGGCGCACCTTCTCGGTGAGCTGACCGCCCTCCTCGTGGCCTACATAGCCGGGGGGCGAACCCACCAAGCGGGAGACGGTGTGGCGCTCCATATACTCGGACATATCGATGCGGATGATGGCGCTCTCGTCGCCGAACATGGCCTCGGCGAGTGTTTTGCACAGCTCCGTCTTGCCCACGCCCGTGGGGCCGAGGAAGAGGAATGAGCCAATGGGGCGCTTGGGGTCTTTGAGACCCACGCGGCCGCGGCGAATGGCGCGGGCAACGGCGGCCACAGCCTCGTCCTGTCCCACCACCCGCTCATGGAGGGTGGATTCCAGTTTCAGCAAGCGTGCGCCCTCGTCTTCCGTAAGGCGCTTCACGGGGATACCCGTCCATGCACCCACCACGGAGGCGATGTCCTCGGCGGTGACAGAGCCGCGGTTCATGGCGTTTTTCTTGCGGAGGGCATCACGTTCCATATCCAACTGCTGGGCGTAATTGCCCTCGATGTCGCGGAGTTGGGCGGCCTTTTCAAAGTCCTGTGCGGCGATGGCATCCTCCTTCTCGCGGCGGAGGGTGGTGAGCTTTTCCTCGAGGGCGATGATTTCGGGGGAGGACACCTCCGCCGCCATGCGGACTTGGGAGGCGGCCTCGTCCATGAGGTCGATGGCCTTGTCGGGGAGGAAGCGGTCGTTAATATAGCGGCGGGAGAGGGCGACAGCGGCTTCCAGTGCCTCATCGGTGATGGTGAGCTTATGGTGGGCTTCGTAGCGGTCGCGGAGACCCTTCAAAATGGCGAGGGCATCTTCTGCGGTGGGTTCACCCACCGTGACGGACTGGAAACGGCGCTCGAGAGCCGCATCCTTTTCAATATGCTTGCGGTATTCGTTCAGCGTAGTTGCGCCGATGACGCGAATCTCGCCGCGGGAGAGGGCGGGCTTGAGGATATTGGCGGCATCCACTGCGCCCTCGGCGTTGCCTGCGCCAACGATGGTGTGGAGTTCATCGATGAAGAGGATGACAGAGCCGTCGTTCTTGATCTCCTCGATGGTGTTCTTAATGCGCTCTTCAAACTCGCCGCGGTACTTCGTGCCTGCCACCATGCCGCTGAGGTCAAGGCTCAAAACCTTCTTGTCCAGCAGTTCCTCGGGCACATCCCCCGCCACGATTTTGGAGGCCAAGCCCTCGGCGATGGCGGTTTTACCTACACCGGGCTCGCCAATGAGGCAGGGATTATTCTTGGTGCGGCGGGAGAGGATTTGGATAACGCGGCGAATCTCCTCATCACGGCCAATGACGGGGTCCAGCTTGCCCTGTCGGGCGGACTCCGTCAAGTCGCGGGTGAATTCGGCGAGAGTTTTGCCCACCTTTTTGGGGTCTTTGGCGGCATTGGGATTGGCGCTGACCGCCACGGGGCGGCTTTCGGACAGCTTTTTCTGTAAGTCCGCATACATGTGGCGGGGGTCAACGCCCACGGTGCGGAGAATGCGCAGAGCCATATTGTTGCCCTCGCGGAGAATGCCCATCAAGAGATGCTCCGTGCCGATGTAGGGAGCGCTCATGCGGCGGCTCTCCGCCACCGCCAGCTCCACCACGCTCTTGGCGCGGGGCGTAAGACCCTGCGCGGGGGCGAGGCCGCCGTTGCCTCGGCCTACGTTCCGCTGTACGATGGTCGTCACCATCTCGTCGGTGAGGCCGTACTCCGTCAGCACACGGTAGGCAACCCCCTCCTCGCGGCGGAGAAGGCCGAGAAGGAGATGCTCACTGCCCACATAGCCGTGACCTAAGTCCTGTGCCGACTCTTGGGCGAGGCGCAGGACTTCCTCTGCGTTGGGGGTGAATTTATTTTCGTTCATTGGTAGTGAATCTCCTTTCTTAGTCTGGGGTTTTCAGCTCATCGCGGAGCTTTGCCGCGTCCTCGTAGCGCTCCTCGTCAATGGCGGCGCGGAGCTGTGCCTGCAAGGCGTTGCGCTTACGCTCTGCCTGCAGTTTTGCGGCATCGATGGCGTCCACCAGTTCCGACTGGGGAGCGGGTGCGGCGCTTGCTTCTTCCGTGGGGGCGGGGAACTCCGTCAGCACCGATTTGGGGATCATGCCGAAGTCGCCGAGAAGGGAGAAGGGGTCGAAAATACGGCGCTGACCGCGGCGCAGAGCCTGCTCGAAGGAGCGGGTGTAGCCCAGTTTCTCAGCACAATCGGGGCAGAGGTGGACTTGGCTCACGCGGCCGTTTACGTTGGTCTTGCAGAAAAAGGTGGCATCGTTGATGCCGCAGTGTTCACATTTCATGGTAGTATGTCCTCCTTTTTCGGTGGTCAAACTGCATAGAGCAGTACTTGTTTGAAGATGTCGGCGCGGACGGTGTCGCGGAGCGCGGGGGCGACATGCATCAGTGAGCGGTGGGAAGTGGCGGCGGTCAGGAGACGGGCGGTGTTCCCATCCAGTGCGCCGCTACCCGTGAGATTTTGTGCGATGGCGCGGGCGCTTGTCTCGTCGAGGGCAGTGCCGATGGCGTTGATGACGTGCATGAGGAGCGTCTCCCTGTCCACCTGCACGCGGGAGATGCGGATGTAGCCTCCACCGCCGCGGCGGCTCTCCACAATGTAGCCACGCTCGGGGGAGAAGCGGGTGGACATGACGTAGTTGATTTGGCTGGGCACGCAGTTGAAGCGCTGTGCCAGGTCACTGCGCTGCAGCTCCAGCACGCCATCGGCCTCATCCAAAGAGTCGAGGATGAAAGATGCAATCATATCGGTGATGCCCATAGGTCATTCCTCCTTGTTTGTCTTTTCTTGACCTTTACGATACAACGTAGGTCAAGAAAAGTCAAGAGGTGAATTTTGACTTTTCTTGACGTTTCTGTAAACCTTTTGTGAACGAGGAGGTGCGCAACTTGAAATTGCGAAGAAAATTGCTAAAATGCAGAAAAAGAAACTTCAAATTGCTGGACGGATGCCCATAGGATGGGTATAATGATAATGTAGGGGCGGATATTATCCGCCCGAAGAGCGCGAAGCGCCTCGGCTCCCCTTGTCAGGGGAGCTGCCGAAGCGATAGCGAGGTTGAGGGGTAGTCGTTCTCTCCCTCCGTCATTTGCTGACGCAAATGCCACCTCCCTCGTCAGAGGGAGGCAAGGGGCTGCGTGCCGCCGCCCGCCAACACATCAACCCAAAAATATTCATCATACAGGAGAACATACTATGAACACCAACTGGAACGACCCGAATTTTCAGGGCTTTCAGGGCGAAACCCCTTTCGTCCGCGCACAGAAAGTGAAAAAGCCCCGTAAGGCGGTGGGTACGCCCTTTACCCGCACCATTATCAACATCGTGGTGACCCTCGTCTTTGCCGCACTCTATTTCTATGTGGCGCTGCCCGCCATCAACTTCAAGGCGGGGGAGTTCTACATCTTCGTCCTCCTCGTCTGCGCTGTGTATGGCCTGTGCGCTGTCCTCACCTCGGGCTTTCAGGGCAACGGCTGGAAAGGCTACTTCGGCTTTTTGAAAAAGCAGTGCCTTGTCCCTCTCATTATCGCCGCCGCCTTTGTTTTGACGGCAGTGGTGGGCTCTGTCTCGGGCTGGCAGGTCATCCGCGCCAATGATTACCGCGACCTTTTGACGGTGGACGAGGGCGACTTCGCCGCCGAGGTGGAGGAGATCTCCTACTCTCAGATCCCCATGGTGGATAAGAACTCCGCCGTCAAGCTGGGTAACCGCAAGCTGGGCGAATTAGCCGACATGGTGAGCCAGTTCGAGGTCATGGAGAACTACACCCAAATCAACTACGAGGGTCGCCCCGTCCGCGTGACGAGTTTGCGCTACGGCGACTGGATCAAGTGGTTTAATAACCGCGCCGAGGGTCTGCCCGCCTATCTTGTCATCGACATGGTGACACAGAACGTGGAGGTGGTGCGCCTTGAAGAGGGCATCCGCTACACCACCGCCGAGCATTTCGGCCGCAATCTCTACCGTCACCTGCGCTTTGATTACCCCACCTACCTGTTCGACAGCCCCGCCTTTGAAATCGACGAGACGGGTCACCCCTACTGGGTCTGCCCCCGCATGGATAAGACCATCGGTCTTTTCGGCGGCACGGATATTATCGGCGCAGTGCTGGTGGATGCGGTGACGGGCGAGAGCCAGTACTACGATGTGGCGGATGTGCCCACTTGGGTGGATCATGTGTATACCGCCGACCTCATTATTCAGCAGTACGACTATCACGGCACGTATATTAACGGCTTTTTGAACTCCATCTTCGGTCAGCGTGAGGTGACTGTGACCACCGAGGGCTATAACTACATCGCCATTGGCGATGATGTGTATATGTACACGGGCATCACCTCCGTGGTGTCCGACGAGTCCAACATCGGCTTTATCCTCTCCAACCAGCGCACCAAGGAGACCCGCTTCTACACCGTGGCGGGCGCGGAGGAGTACAGCGCCATGGACAGCGCCGAGGGTCAGGTGCAGCATCTGAACTATAACGCCACCTTCCCTCTGCTCCTCAATATCTCCCAGCAGCCCACCTATTTTATGGCTTTGAAGGACGAGGCAGAGCTGGTGAAGATGTACGCCATGGTGAACGTGAGCCAGTATCAAATCGTGGCTACGGGCGCAACGGTGGCCGAGTGCGAGAGCAATTATCGTCAGATGCTTGCCAACAATAATCTCATCACCGAGGACGAGAGCGTGTTGCCCGAGGAGGAGCTGGCGCTCACCGAGCCTGTGACGGGAGAGATCACCGACATCCGCTCCGCCGTCATGGCAGGGGAGACCCACTACTTCATCGAGGTGGCAGGGGAGTGGTACTCCTCCGCGGCATCTGCCTTGCCTCAGCTGATCCTCTTGGATGCGGGTGACACGGTGACCGTCCGTGCCTACGCCGCTGCGGGCGGTATCGCCGAGCCGCTGTATAGTATCGAACTGGCGGAAGGGCCTGTGGAAGCGATTGAGTAACAGTGATAGAATTTCAGCGCGTCAGCGCCTTGGCCCCCTCTGACGAGGGGGCTGTCTTTTTGTGAAGCAAAAGACTGGGGGAGAGAAAAAATTGCACAATGCTTCTCCCTCCGTCATTTGCTGTCGCAAATGCCACCTCCCTCGTCAGAGGGAGGCAAGGGAGTGCTTCGCGCTCCAAACGGGCGGATAATATCCGCCCCTACAACAGAAAAGGCAACAATCCCGCTCTGCCCGCATATACTGCCTCGATACAAAAAACACAAGGAGGCAGTGCTATGCCCATTATCTATCTCAGTCCCTCTACGCAGGAGTTCAATCCCTACATCACAGGCGCAGGCTCGGAGGAGTACTTCATGAACCGCATCGCCGATGCAATGGAGCCCTATCTCCGCGCCAACACCATCCGCTTTAGTCGCAACAGCCCCGACATGACCGCTGCCAGTTCCATCGCCGCAGCCAACCGCGGCAACTACGACCTCTACCTCGCCCTCCACTCCAACGCCTCGGGTGACGGCATGACGGAGGGCCGTGTCCGCGGCATCATCGCCTTTTATTACCCCACCTCCCGCCACGGTCGCCGCGCCGCCAACATCTTCGCCGACAATTTGAAGGCCATCTACCCCCTGCCCGACCGCGTCACCACCCGCGCCGCCACGGCACTGGGGGAAGTCCGTCAGCCGAAAGCACCCTCGGTGCTGTTGGAAATCGGCTACCATGACAACACCGCCGATGCATTGTGGGTGCAGAACAACATCCGCCCCATCGCCGAGAATCTGGTGCTGAGTTTAACGGAGTACTTCGGCTTGCCCTTCATCACTCCCATCACGCCGCGGACAGGGACGGTGAACACCCTCCGCGACCCCCTCAACCTCCGCGCAAAACCAAATACTTCCAGCGCCATCGTGACAACCATCCCCCGTGGAGCGACAGTGACCGTGTACGGTGTCTATGACGGGTGGTACAGTGTAGGCTACGGCGACACGGCGGGGTATGTGTCGGCGGGGTTCATCGTGCTGTAAAAATTTTTCACGACACCCGTTCTTTTTTCCTTGACAGGTCAACATAATCAGCGTAAAATAGATAAAGATTATTATCGGGGGGAGTAGGGGCTCTCTCGGGTTGTTTTCTACACACGGACAGCCGTACGGCTGTTATCATACACATCAACCAAATTTTGAAGTGTTACACAGTAACAGGAGGAAACCATGATCAGCTATTTGTACGCTGCCATCGCGGTGGTAGTGGCGTTTGGTCTGGGCGTCCTCGCTTGTATTCTCATTCACCGTCAGAAGGCCAAGCATGACCAGCGCAAGATCGCCGATGCCGAGGCTGAGGCGCTGCGCATCGTCAACGAGGCCATTAAAAACGCCGAGAGCAAGAAGCGCGAGGCACTGGTGGAGGCGAAGGAAGAGATCCTGCGCTCCCGCAACGAATACGAGAAGGAAGTCCGCGAGCGCCGCGCCGACCTGCAGAAGCAGGAGCGCCGTTTGCAGCAGAAAGAAGAGAACATCGACAAAAAGACCGAGGCTCTGGAGAAGAAGGAGGAGGCCCTTGCTGCCAAGCACGCTGCCGCCGATCGTGAGCAGGAGGAGATCCATCTCCTCAAGCGCAGCCAGACCGAGATGCTGGAGCGCATTTCCGGCTTCACCGCCGAGGAGGCCAAGGATTACCTCATCCAGCAGGTAGAGTCCGAGGTCACTCACGAGACCGCCATGAAGATCAAGGAGATCGAGGCTCGTGCCAAGGAGGAGGCCGATCAGCGCGCTCGCGAGATCGTTGCCACCGCCATTCAGCGCTGCGCCGCCGATCACGTTGCCGAGATCACCGTCAGTGTGGTACCCCTGCCCAATGACGAGATGAAGGGCCGTATCATCGGCCGCGAGGGCCGCAACATCCGCGCCATCGAGACTGCCACGGGCGCCGATCTCATTATCGACGATACCCCCGAGGCCATCACCGTCTCCTGCTTTGAGCCCGTTCGCCGCGAGGTTGCCCGCGTGGCACTGGAGAAGCTCATTGCCGACGGTCGTATCCATCCCACCCACATCGAGGAGATGGTGGAGAAGGCACGCCGCGAGGTGGATGCCGTCATCCGCTCCGAGGGTGAGCGCGCCGTGCTGGAGACGGGTGTCCGCGGTTTGCACGGCGAGCTGCAGAAGCTCCTGGGTAAGCTCCACTACCGCACCAGTTATGGTCAGAACGTGCTGCAGCACTCCATCGAGGTGTCCCACATCGCAGGTCTCATGGCCGCCGAGCTGGGCGCCGATGTCCACGCCGCCAAGCGCGCAGGTCTCCTGCACGACTTGGGCAAGGCTCTCGACCACGAGTTTGAGGGCACCCACGTGGCGCTGGGCGTAGAGTACGCACGCAAGTATAAGGAAAAAGAAGAGATCATCCACGCCATTCAGGCACACCACGGCGACGTGGAGTGCAAGACGCTGGTGGCCTGTCTGGTGCAGGCAGCCGATGCCGTCTCCGCCGCTCGTCCCGGCGCACGCCGCGAGAACTTGGAGAACTACATCAAGCGTCTTGAAAAGCTGGAGGAGATCACCGGCACGTACCCCGGTGTTGAGAAGAGCTTCGCCATTCAGGCCGGCCGCGAGGTTCGCGTCATGGTCAAGCCCGAGCAGGTCGGTGAGGACGAGATGATCATCCTCGCCCGTGAGCTTGCCCACCGCATCGAGAACGAGCTGGAGTATCCCGGCATGATCAAGGTTCACGTGCTCCGTGAGACGAAGGTCGTGGAGTACGCTAAATAATCACGCATTTTCATAGGGCGCGTTGCGTTTTGCAACGCGCTCTATTTGGTATAATGAGAGTGCGGAGATGCACCTGCCCAAGCCTCCCTTGTGTAAAGAGAGGTGACCGAGCGTAGCGAGGTTGGAGGGATTGTCCTATGTTGGTGTCAACCCCTCAGTCTTTTTGCTTCGCAAAAATCCAGCGCCTCCCCCCTCTCTGTCAGCTGCGCTGACATCTCTCCCCGCTGGGGAGAGTCTTGCCCCTTACACAGGGGAGCCTTTGGTGCAAAGCACCTCAGCAACTATCCCCCTACCCTCTATCCGAAAGGAGGACACCCTATGCGACAAGAGAAACGCCGCCGTATTTGGCCCTTTGTGGTCATCATCCTCATTCTCCTTGCCATCATCGCCGCCCTTGGTTACGGCTTTTGGAGCAAGTACCAAGCCGAGCAGCACCTGCCCATGGCGGACGTGGACAATCCCCAGCCTCCCGCGCTGAGCGACCCCGCCACCGATGAAAGTGCCCCCCTCGTGGACGAGAGCGAGCCCTTTACCTGTCGGGTGAACGGTTTCGTCGATCCCGCAGGTGCGCCCCTCACGGAGGAGCACACCATTCTCATGGGCGAGTTCATGGATGCGTGGTATACCCCTTTGGCTGAGTTCGGCGCTCCCGACTTCGATGCCCTCTTCACCAAGGCCGAGGATGCCGATTCCCACGCCGATGCCCTCCGCACCCTCATCGCCATCCGTCAAGCCGCCCTCACCGACCTGCGGATGGAGTCCGTGGACTATATCCTCACCATCACCGACGTGGAGGAAGAGAACGGCTTCTTGATGGTGGAGGCGGACGAGACCACCACCATGAGCTTCGCCGCCACACCTAATACCGACTCGGTGCTGTACGATATGCCCCATATCTTCATCTTCGACAGCCGCGGCGAGAGCTTGATGCTCTACCACCATGAGGCGGACGACAACCCCTACTTCAGCTATAACCGCGGCGAGGACACCGACTACGATGCCGAGCTCCAGCGCATCCTCCGCTCCATTGAGCGCCGTCAGCTGTTGCGGGGCGAGCAGGCCACCGTCTATTTCCACGCTGACCACCCCTATGACCGCGCCGCTGCCTATGAGTACTTGATGACCTACTGCGACAAGCGCAACCCTGCTTGGTACGCCTATGACGAAGTGGGGGGCAACTGCATGAACTTCGGCTCTCAAGTGCTCCTCGCTGGCGGTATCCCCGAGGACGAGCGCGGCGACGAGGAGTGGTACTGGGACGGACAGAATGACCTCGACCTCTCGTGGATCAATGTGGGCCGCTTCTATGACTACTGCCGCGACAACGATGGCTTCGGCCTCGTGGCAGATACCGAGGCCAATTACTACACAGGCGAGGTGGGGGATGTCCTCATCGTGGGCTTTGCAGGCGACCACCGCCATACCACCATCATCTCTGACATCGTCCGCGATGAGAACGGCAACACCGTGGACTATCTCATCTCCTGCAACACCACCAACTACCGCGATTTCCCCGTCAGCGCCTACTATTACACCTTCCACCGTCTCATCAAGATCTACGGCTGGAACGAGGGATAAGATGAACGTTGTTCTCATGCCCGATTCTTTTAAGGGCACACTCTCCGCCCGCGCTTTCTGCGCCGTGGCGGAGGAAGAAATCAAGAAATTAGACCCCGCCGCCGCTGTGCTGTCCCTCCCCGTTGCCGATGGGGGCGAGGGTACGGTGGATGCCTTCTTGACGGCTGTGGGCGGTCAGCGGGTGGAAGTCCCCTGCCAAGACCCCTATGGCAGAGAGATAGTGGGCTTTTACGGCCTGCTACCCGATGGCACTGCCGTTATCGAGATGGCCGCCGCCGCAGGGTTACCGCTGGTGGGGGAGGAGAAGAATCCCGCCTTGACCTCTACCTACGGCGTAGGTCAGCTTATTGCCCACGCCGCCCACCACGGGGCGAAGTCTATCGTGCTGGGTCTCGGCGGCAGTGCCACCAACGACGGCGGCTGTGGCTGTGCCGCGGCGCTGGGTGTGCAGTTCCTCAATGGGGACGGCAAGCCCTTCGTTCCCACAGGCGGCACGCTGAAGGACATCGCCGCCATCGATGCCCGCGGCCTTGACCCCGCCGTGAAAGCCCTCCCCATCACCGCCATGTGCGATATTGACAATCCCCTCTGCGGCAAAGAGGGTGCCGCCGCCGTGTTCGCCCCTCAAAAGGGTGCGGACGAGGAGATGGTAGCCCTGTTGGACGATGGCCTGCGGCATTTTGCCCACGTTGTCCGCCGCCATGTGGGGCTGGATGTCCTCTCCGTGGCAGGTGGCGGTGCCGCAGGCGGCTTTGGCGCAGGTGCGCTGGCTCTCCTCGGCGCAGAACTTCGCCGCGGCTTTGACACGGTGCTGTCGCTGACGGAGTTTCACCGCCGCGCCAAGGGTGCTGACCTTGTTATCACGGGGGAAGGCCGCCTCGATTCTCAGAGTCTCCGCGGCAAGGTGGTGCTGGAGGTGGCACGCAACGCCGCCGCCCTCGGCGTACCTGCCATTGCTCTTGTAGGCTCGGTGGAGGAGGGATGTGTGCCCGCCGCCCTCGAAGCGGGACTCACCGCTGTCCATTCCATCAACCCGCCCGATGCCAAGTTTGAGGAAGTGCGCCACCGCGCCGCCGAAAACCTCCGCACCACCGTAGCAAGGGTGGTAGGGGAGTATTTAGGCGGCTGAACCCCCTTGCAGGTGCTACCGCCCAAGCCTCCCTCCTCTGGGGGAGGTGTCAGCGAAGCTGACGGAGGGGGTCGGCAGAATCTTTCGTTGCGGGAATGTTTGCACTTTTTTTCGTCGACGAAAGAAAGCCCTCAATAGAATCTGTAGGGGCGGATATTATCCGCCCCTACAACATCACAGGCGACCTTCCCTGGTCCCCGTAGGGGCGTGCTTTATCCGCCCGCCGCCGCACTTGTCATTCCCATCGCATAATTCCTCCCAAATCTTCCCATACTATGAGGAAGAACACGGCAGGAGGAATGGAACAATGGAACCTTTTACCACAAAATGTCAGCGCTTGGATGTTCTGCTGGGGGTAGGCCGCAACTTCGATGTCTTAGGCCGCAATATCACTGTGGGCGCACGCCGCGCTCGATTGTGGGTAGTGGTGGGCTTCGTGAAGGACGAACTGGTGGAGCGCCTCGTTGGCGCACTTCAGCGCCTTGACACCGCGCCCTATCCCACCGCCGAAGCCCTTATCGCCCACGCCATCAACATCGCCGATGCGGTGGTGGAGCGTGACGAGCAAAAAATCCTCACCGCCGTCTTTTCGGGCAAGACCCTCCTCATGGTGGAAGGGTACGAGGGCGGCATCCTCTTGGAGGCCAAGACCTACCCCACCCGCGCCGTGAAAGAACCCGACACGTCGAAAGTCCTCCGCGGCAGTCACGATGGCTTCACCGAGAACATCATGCAGAACGCCGCACTTCTCCGCCGCCGCATCCGCACCCCCGCATTGACCCTCGAGCACCACCAAATCGGCGGGCGCAGCGCCTGCGATGTGGCGCTGGTGTACCTCGAGGGTGAGGCGGAGGAGGCGCAGCTGGACATTTTGCGCCGTAAACTCGCCGCCATCGATGTGGGCTCAATCGCCATGTCCCAGGAGTCGGTGGCCGAGTGCATCGTGCCGAAACAGTGGTGGAATCCCTTCCCCAAAATTCGCTACACGGAGCGCCCCGATGTGGCCACGGCGGCGGTCATGGAGGGCGGCATTTTGCTGATGGTGGACAACTCCGCCTCCCTCATGGTCTTGCCCACGTCCCTTTTCAGCTTCGCAGAAGAGGTCAACGACTACTATTTCCCGCCCCTCATCGGCTCGTATCTCCGCATCGTGCGGCTCACGGTGCTGTTCCTCACCGTGTTCATCACGCCCTTGTGGTATTTATTGGTTAAAGACCCCGCCCGATTACACGAAAATCTCCACTTTTTGCTCATTGAGGACGAGTATTTCGTGCCCCTCATTTTGCAGTTGCTCCTTGTGGAGTTCATCATCGATGTGCTGAAACTGGCATCATTAAACACCCCCGATGCCCTCTCCAACTCCTTCTCCATGCTGGGCGCCCTCATCTTAGGGGACTTCGCCGTACAGGCGCGGTGGCTGGTGGCGGAGGTACTGGTGTACATGGCCTTCGTTGCCGTGGCGGGGTATGCCCAGCACAGCTTCGAGATGGGCTACGCCTGCAAACTGGTGCGGATGTCGCTCCTCGTCCTTATTTGGCTCTTCGATGTGTGGGGCTTCGCGGTGGGGGTGGTGCTGTCCCTAGCGTTGATCGCCTCCACCAAAACGGTGGTAGGGAAGGGGTATCTCTATCCGCTGATTCCCTTGAACGCCAAGCAACTGCGCCGCATCATGCGC
>CAYTOO010000027.1:0-18609 GCA_964439545.1 uncultured Oscillospiraceae bacterium
ATCTGCATTTCCTGCCATTGGGCACGGGTGATCAGCAGCTGACGGGGCTTGGAGCCCTCAAAGGGACCTACGATGCCGCGTTCTTCCATCTGATCTACCAGACGGGCCGCACGGGAATATCCCAGCTTCAGCCGACGCTGCAGCATAGAGACAGATGCCTGACCGGTCTCCAAAACCACTTCCACAGCAGCGGGCAACAGTTCATCGCCATCGTCTGCAGCGGGCTCAGCAGCCGCTTTGCCGGAACTCCCGCCCTTCTCCTTCTCCTGAATGGACTGCTCGATCTTGGCAATGACCTCGTTGTCGTAATGGGTCTCACCAGACTGCTTCACAAACTGGACCACCTCTTCGATCTCCTCCGGAGAGATGAAGCAGCCCTGAACGCGCTGCGGCTTACCGGCGCCGAGAGGTGCATACAGCATATCACCCTTACCTACCAGTTTTTCTGCGCCGGTGGTGTCCAGAATGATGCGGGACTCCAGGGAGGATGCCACCGCAAATGCAATGCGGCTGGGAATATTGGCCTTCATCAGGCCGGTGATAACATCAGCGGAAGGCCGCTGGGTCGCAATGACCAGGTGGACACCGGCAGCACGGCCCATCTGCGCCACACGGCAGATGGACTCTTCCACCTCTTTGGCGGCCACCAGCATCAAATCTGCCAGCTCGTCAATGACCACCACCACGGTGGGCATCTTCTTCAGTTCCTCATTGCCCTCGGCGAGGGAGTTATAGCCCGCCAAGTCCTTCACGCCCACTTCAGAGAAGGCCTTGTAGCGCTTCATCATCTCATAGACCGCCCACTGCAGCGCGCCCGCCGCCTTTTTCGGGTCGGTGACCACGGGGATCAGCAGATGGGGGATGCCGTTATAGGGGGCAAGCTCCACCATCTTGGGGTCAACCATGATGAAGCGCACTTCCTCGGGGGTGGACTTATAAAGAAGACTCACAATAAGGGAGTTGGTACACACGGACTTACCGGAGCCCGTCGTACCTGCAATCAGCACATGGGGGAGGCGGGCAATGTTGCCCACGATGGCGTTGCCGCCGATGTCCTTACCCACGGCGAAAGCCACGGTGCTGGGATGCATGACGAAATTGCGGCTCTCCACCACGTCACGGATGCGGACGGCGGTGACGGCGCGGTTGGGCACTTCAATACCCACGGCGGCAATTTTGCCGGGGATAGGAGCAATACGCACGCCCGTTGCGCCCAAGGCGAGGGCAATATCGTCAGAGAGGTTGGTGAGCTTAGAAAGCTTCACGCCTTGGTCAAGGGTGAACTCATAGCGGGTCACACTGGGGCCACGGACAACCTCCCCGGGCTTGGCATCCACGCCGAAGGAGGTGAGGGTTTCTGCCAAGCGGCGGGCATTGTCCCGCAGCTCCATACCCGCAGCAGTGGCGTTGTTGTCGGTGTTCTCCTCCAAGAGGGTAATGGGAGGATAGCGATAGACCTCCTCATCCTCTGCCAGTTCCTTCTCGATGGCTTCGCTGACCTCGGCGGCGGCGCTGTCCACCTCTTCCTTGGCGCTGACCTTGCGGCGGCGCTGAGGCTTCTCCTCCACCACAGGAGGCTTCCCGGGCTCTGCTGCCACTTCCTCCACAAGGGCAACCTGCTCGCCCAAGGAGGCATCCCACACCTCGGCAGGGGTCTTAATATCCCCTGCGCGGCGGGGGAAGAAGGAGGCCGCGGCGGGAGTGAAGAGGGGCGTTTCCTCCTCTTCTCCATCCAAGGGGATGTGAATGTCGTTTTTCTTAGTCTTGGGGGCAGCCTTGGCGGCCTTGGCATCTTCCTTGGCCTTGCGCTCTGCCAAGATGCGCTCCTGCTCTTCCAGCTCTGCATAGGCGGCATCACGCTCTGCCTTACGCTCACGAGCCTGTGCCATCAGCTCTG
The DNA here is from genome assembly GCA_964439545.1 of uncultured Oscillospiraceae bacterium. Taxonomy (GTDB): domain Bacteria; phylum Bacillota; class Clostridia; order Oscillospirales; family Oscillospiraceae; genus Vescimonas. The sequence goes on from CAYTOO010000027.1 coordinate 1,898, forward strand.
CAGGCTTGATGCGCAGACCGCAGATAAGGCAGGCCACCATCAGCGCCAGCATGACGATGGAGGTCACCACAGGGCTCACCAGTGCTGCGCCCGCCTCGGCGATCACGCCGCCCAGCGCACCGCCGCACTTCATTTCCTGTCCTGCCGCCCACAAAGGCTTGAGGGCATCCATGGTGTAACCGTACTCCACTTTACAAAGCCACACGTGCAGCAGCGTGCCAAGGAGCAGGGGCAGCACGAGGATGCAGAAGCTCCGCAGCACCACGGGGCGCTTTTTATGGTTAATGAGGCACACGCCGCAGTAGCCCAGCGCCAGCGCCACCAAATAGTAGCCATAGCCGAACAAACCCGTCAGCACCTTGGAGATGGCCTGTAAAACGACAGCCTCCACACCAAAATATGTTACCAGCACGCACAAAGCCAGCAGCAGGAACACCACGCCTACGCCGAGACGCAGGCCATGGTTATAAGGGGGCGTTTTTGCCATTTTCTTGCCGCCGCCCTTGCCGCTGCTCGGCTTTTTAGCAGGCGCTTTTTTTGTGGTTGTTTTCTTCTGTGTTGTTGCCATAGGAAACCTCACTTAATAGCGCAGAGCAGCAGCGTCAGGAGGCCCACTGCCCAGCAGTAATAGGAGAATGCGCCGAAGCGCCCTTTTTCTGCAATCATTTTCAGCAGACGAATGCAGGCGTAGCCCACCACAGCGGCGGTGATGACACCCACCAGATACATGGGGACTTCTGCCCAAATAATGCCGTCCTTGAAGGCATCCACCAGGCTCAGCACGTTGGCGCCGAGAATGGCGGGGATGGACATGAGGAAGGAAAAACGCACGGCAAAACGGCGCTCATAGCCGCAGAAACAGCCCGCGGTGATGGTCATACCGCTGCGGGAGATGCCGGGCATGGTGGCGATAGCCTGTGCCACGCCCACCACGAGGGCATCGATGAGAGTGGCACTCTTCGCCGTCTTTTTGCCCTTGCGCACCAAGTCGCAGGCGAACAGCAAAAAGCCCGTTACCACCAGCGCCGCACCAACGAACACCATGTTGTCACCCAGCGCCTGCACCTTCTCATGGATGGGCAGCACCACCACAAGGGGCAAAGTCGCCACGATGATGAGGAGAATCATTCTCCGGGCAGGGGGCACCTGCTTGGGGGTGGTGTGGTGGGCAATATCGCTGATGCCGCGGAAGAACTCCGCCACAATTTCGCAGATGTCACGCCAATAGGCCACGAACACGGCAAGCAGCGTGCCCAAGTGCAGCAGCACATCGAAGAACACAGGCACTTCCGTCTTCATTCCCAGCAGGTTCTGTGCAATGGCCAAATGACCCGAGGAGGAGATGGGCAGGAACTCTGCCAACCCCTGTACCAAGCCCATTAAAAACGAGGAAAAATACGTCATTACGTCACCTCATATCAAAGTTGAATACAATCTGTCATATTCTGCCAAAATATTCCTCTGCGTATAGACACAGCATCTCATAATAGAAATAGTATACCATAGCAGCGCATAAAATGCCACAGAAATATTTCCACCTGTCCCGAACTCCGCGCACGTCAAAAAGGGAACAGATAGTGTCCATCTGTTCCCTTTTGTTACTTTATTCCGTTGTCAGCTTTTCCAATGCTGCGCGGGCGGAGGATTGTTCTGCCTCCTTCTTGCTGTGGCCGCTGCCCTCACCGATGGGCTCGCCGTTGAGCAGCACCGCCACGGTAAAGACCTTTGCGTGGTCGGGGCCCGACTGACCCACCAACTCGTAGCGCAGTGCCTGGTGGGGCTTGCGCTGCACCAGCTCCTGCAGCTCCGTCTTATAGTCGCGGCGGCGACTCTCTGCCACCTCGATATCACCCTTACTCAGCAGCACGCGGTGGATCAAATCGCGGGCGCACTCCATGCCACCATCGAGATACACGGCGGCGAACACCGCCTCGGTACAATCGGCAAGGATGGAGGGACGCTGGCGACCGCCGCCGCTCTCCTCGCCCTTACCAAGCATGAGGCCCTCGCCAAGCTGCAGCGCCTGCGCCACCTCAAAGAGGCTCTCTTCACGCACCAGCGCGGCGCGGATGCGGGTCAGCTCACCCTCGGGTGCGTTGGGGAAACGGGAATAGAGAAACTCCGCCGACACGAAGCCCAGCACCGCATCGCCCAAAAACTCCAGGCGCTCATTGCTGACAATATTCTCATTGCGATGTTCGTTGGCGTAGGAGCTGTGGTACAGCGCACCACGCAGCAGCGACTCGTCACGGAAACGATAGCCCAAATTCTCCTGCAAATTTTCCAAAGTCATCATTCCTCTTTCCCCTCCTTCCGCGGGTGTCAAAAAGGAAACCCCACTATCGTGGGGTTTTCGCTCTTTTCTTAAGTATTAGCCCAGATTGGCCACGAGGTAACGAACGCAGTCGCCCACGGTCTTGAGACCCTGCAGGCTGTCCTCCTCGATCTCACCGATCTCGAACTCCTCTTCCATCGCCATCACCAGCTCCACCAGATCCACGGAGTCAGCGCCCAGATCGTCCACGAAGGAACTATCCATGGTGATCTCCTCGGCATCAATAGCGAACTGCTCAGCGATCAGCGTCTGCAAAGTGGTAAAAATGCTCTCACTCGTCATTGCAGCGTTTCTCCTTTCGGTTTCTTTATCTTCAAGCATCATACGGCAAACCGCCGTGAGTGTCAATACCTTTTGGGAAAAATTTATTCCCCTGCCGTTAAGGTAGCGGCGTACTTCTCCATCTGGGCAATGAAGCCGCTCTCGGCAAAGCTCACCGCCTGCACCATGGCGTTCTCAATGGCCTCGGCATTGGAAGAGCCGTGTGCCTTCAGCACGGGCTTGGATACGCCGATGAAGGCCGTGCCGCCCACCTTATTGGGGTCGAGCATTGCCTTAAAGGCGTTGAGACCGGGCATGACCAGCAGCGCGGCAATCTTGGTGAGGATGTTCTTCTTGAAAATCCCCTTCAGCGCCGTGCCTGCAAAGGAGCCCACGCCCTCGATGGTTTTCAGCATCACGTTGCCCGAGAAACCATCGCACACGATGACATCACAGCCGCCCTTGACGGCCTCCTTTGCCTCGATGTTGCCGATGAAATTGATGTCCTCAGCAGCGCTCAACAGGCCATAGGCCTCACGCTGGAGGTCAGTGCCCTTCTCGGGCTCCGTGCCGATGTTGAGGAGCGCCACGCGGGGATTCTCCAATCCCAGCATGCTCTTGGCGTAGAAGCTGCCAAGGTAGGCAAACTGCACCAGATACTCCGCCGTACACTCGGCGTTAGCGCCGCAGTCAATCAAAACCGCCTTACCCGTCACCGTGGGGATGACAGGTGCCATAGCGGCGCGGCGAATGCCGCGGACGCGCTTGGTAATCAATGTCGCACCCGTCAAGAGAGCACCCGTAGAGCCTGCGGAAATGAAGGCATCGCCCTCATTATTCTTCATCATGGTAAGACCCACGCCCATGGAAGTATCTTTCTTTCTACGGAACACCGTGGCGGGGTCATCGTGCATGGAGACCTCCTCGGTGGTGTGGCGGATGGACACACCTGCGGGCAGTGTCTCCGCGCCGCACTCTTTCGCAGCGCCCATAATGGCAGCTTCATCGCCCGTCAGCACCAGCTCTACGCCAAGGCGCTTCTGTCCCTGCAGCGCGCCCTTGACGATCTCCAGCGGGGCGTGGTCGCCGCCCATGGCGTCAATAATGATTTTCATCTAAGCACCTCGTCTTTCATGGCATCAATGATGGCGAGAGAACGCTGGCTCAATTCCGCGTTCTTGTTGCGCTTGCCCTTCACACGGTGGTCAAGGGGCGGGATGATGCCGAAGTTGATGTTCATAGGCTGGAACTGCGCCACCGTCTCGTTGCTGACATAGAGACCCAGTGCGCCAATAGCCGTCTCCTGAGGGAAGTTGACAGGCTCCATCTCACGAAGGCGGCGCGCCAGTTCCACGCCCACCAAAAAGCCGCTGGCAGCGGACTCCACATAGCCCTCCACGCCTGTCATCTGTCCTGCAAAGGCGATACGGGTATCGCTCTTGAGGCGATAGTAGCGGTCAAGGAGACGGGGAGAGTCGAGATAGGTGTTGCGGTGCATGACACCGTAGCGGAGGAAAGCTGCCTCCTTCAATGCGGGAATCATGGTGAACACACGCTTCTGCTCTCCCCACTTCAAGTGGGTTTGGAAGCCCACAAGGTTATAAATGCTGCCTGTGGCGTTGTCCTTACGGAGCTGCACCACAGCGTAAGGCTCTTTCCCCGTCTTGGGGTCGGGGAGCCCACGGGGCTTGAGAGGGCCAAAGCGGAGGGTATCCTCGCCGCGGTGGGCCATGACCTCCACAGGCATGCAGCCCTCAAAGACGCACTTTTCCTCAAAGCCGTGTACCTCCGCCGCCTCAGCCGCCACAAGGGCGTTCCAAAAGGCGGTGTACTCCTCTTTATCTAGAGGGCAGTTAATATAATCGGGCGTGCCCTTGTCGTAGCGGGAGGCGAAATAGGCGCTCTCCATATCTACGCTGTCAAAGCTCACCAAGGGTGCAGCGGCATCGAAGAAGTGGAGGGTATCGGCATCGCCGAAGAGAGCTGCCAGCTTGTCCGCCAGCGCCTCAGAGGTGAGAGGGCCGGAGGCGATGACCACATCCCCCTCGGGAATGTCCGTCACCTCGCCGTACTCCACGGTGATGTTGGGATGGTTTAAAATCTCATCCGTCACCATCTTGGCAAAGCCGTGGCGGTCTACCGCCAGCGCGCCGCCGGCAGGCACAGCCGTGGCATCGGCGCAGCGGAGGATAAGGCTATCCAAGCGGCGCATCTCCTCTTTGAGAAGTCCCACCGCGTTCTCCAAACCTGCACCCCGCAGGGAGTTGGAGCAGCAGAGCTCAGCAAAATATTCCGTTTCATGGGCGGGTGTCTTTTTCTCGGGCTTCATCTCCCGCAGTGTCACGGCGATGCCACGCTGGGCAAGCTGCCATGCGCACTCGCTGCCTGCAAGACCTGCGCCAATTACAGTTACATGTTTCATTCTTTCGTCTTTTTCGTCGTGGTCGCCTTTTTGGTAGCGGCCTTTTTGGTGGTGGTTTTCTTGGTCGCGGTTTTCTTTGCCGCCGTCTTCTTGGCACCCTTCTCCTCTATCTTTTCCTCGGCAGTGCCATCGGTTTTCTTCTTCAGATAACCGCGCTTATCCTCGGGGAGGAAGTTCTGGCACTTTTCATTGATACAGAAGGGGCGGGGATTGCCGCGGCCCGAGCGCTTGAACATGGTCTGACCGCACAGTTCGCAATCCACCTTCGTGGGCACATCCCACGTCATAAAGTCGCAGTGACGGTCGGTGATTTTGCTGTTGGTAAACTCGCAGCAGTAGTAGGAGTACTGCTTGCCCGAGGTCTTGGACGTGCCGCTGCGCTTCAAGATACGACCGCCGCACTTGGGGCAGCGACCGGGCATCTCCACCACGAGAGGCATAGTAAAGGTACAATCGGGGAAGCCGGGACAGGCGAGGAAGGGGCCAAAGCGACCCTCGCGCTCCACCAGGTTCTTGCCGCACACGGGGCAAATCTCCTCAGACACCGTAGGCTCGGGGCGCATATAATCGCCTGCCGCCGCCTCTTCCAAGTGGGCGGCAAAGCCGCCATCGTAGAAGTTGCGCAGCACCTGCTTCCAAGGCAGCTTGCCCTCACCCACATCGTCCAGCTGCTGCTCCATCTGCGCGGTGAACTTCAAATCGGCGATGTCGGTGAAATACTTCTTCATCCACGCCGTTACCGCCTTGCCCAGATTGGTGATGAGGAGGTGTTTGCCCTCCTTCTTCACGTAGCGGCGCTCCAAAATGGTGGAGACGGTAGGGGCATAGGTAGAGGGACGGCCGATGCCGTTTTCTTCCATTGCGCGAATGAGGGTCGCTTCGGTATAATGGGCAGGGGGCTGGGTAAAGTGCTGGGCAGGCTCGAAGGCCTTCAAAGCCAGAGCATCCCCCTCATTGAGGTCGGGCAGCGTAGGCTCTTTCTCTTCCTTATCCTCATCATCGCGGCTCTCTTCATACACGGCGGTGTAGCCGGAGAACTTCAAGCGGCTGGCGCTGGCGCGGAAGCTGTGCTCCTTCGCGCCGATCTCCACGCTGAGGGTATCATATACGGCGTTCTCCATCTGGCTTGCCAAAAAGCGGCTCCAAATGAGCCGATAGAGCTGATACTGCTCGGAGGTAAGGTCACCACGGATGCTCTCCGGCGTCAGAGACACATCACTGGGACGGATGGCCTCGTGGGCATCCTGTGCTGCGCCCTTGGCCTTATACTGCCGCGCCTTGGCGGGATAATAGGCTTTGCCATAGCGTTCGGCGATAAAGACCTTTGCTGCCGCCTGTGCCTCAGCAGAGATGCGGAGAGAGTCGGTACGCATGTAGGTAATGAGACCCACCGTGCCCACACCTGTAATGTCCACGCCCTCATAAAGCTGCTGGGCAATGGCCATGGTACGGCGGGGAGTCATGTTCACCTTGCGGGAGGCCTCCTGCTGCAAGGTGGAGGTGGTAAAGGGAGGCGAGGGGGAGCGCTGCTTATCGGTGCGCTTAACGGAGGTGACGGCAAAGGCCGCACCCTGCAACGCCTCGGCGATCTCGCGGACTTCCGCCTCGGAAGCAAGTTCCTTCTTCTTGCCGCCCACGCCGTAATAATGTGCCTTGAAAGGCGCAGTCAGTTCCTTCTGCAGCAGCGCATCCAGCGTCCAGTACTCCTGAGGGACGAACTCAGCGATCTCGCGGTCGCGGTCATCCACCATGCGGGTAGCCACGCTTTGGACACGGCCTGCCGACAGGCTGGGGCGGATCTTCTTCCACATAATGGGGCTGATCTGATAGCCCACCACGCGGTCGAGGATGCGGCGTGCCTGCTGGGCATCCACCAAGTCCATATCGAGGCTGCGGGGATTGGCCACCGCCTCGGTGACCACCTTGCGGGTGATTTCATCGAAAGTCACGCGGCGGGTCTTTTCCTCTTTCAAGTCCAGCAGCGCCTGCAAATGCCAGGAAATGGCCTCGCCTTCGCGGTCAGGGTCGGTAGCGAGATAGACGGTGTCGCTCTCTTTTGCGGACTTCTTCAGCTCGCGGATGATCTCTTCCTTACCGCGAATGGGCTTATATTCAGGGGTAAAATCGTTCTCAATATCCACGCCGATGCTGCTCTTGGGCAAATCACGGAGATGGCCCATACAGGCCTTCACCGTGTAATCCGTACCCAAGTACTTGCCAATGGTCTTAGCCTTGGCGGGAGACTCCACGATCACCAGATGTTTTTTACTCATGCTTCCTCTTCCTCTTGCTTTTCTTCAATATGTACCCTGCGGATGAAGCCACGCCCGCCCGTGGTGGCGGCATAGCCTGCGATCTCCAGCATGGTCAGCGCTGACAGCACCCGATGCACGGGCAATTCCAGCTCCACGGCGATGTCATCGCTGATGCGGGACATGTCCTCCTGCAAACTCAGCAGCACCTGCTGCTGATCCTTCTCCAGCGCCGCCAACGCCTCATTGGGCAGTGTGGGCAGCGCGGGGACTTCTTCTTTCAGTTCCACCTTCTTCTCCTTTGCCCTTTTCGGCCCGCCGGAGGCGGCGGGCATTTCAGGCATAGGCGCAACTTTCGAACGTATTTTATGGGGATAGCGGCTCTCATATTCCCGCAGAATGTCCCAACCGCAGGTCACCAGCCCCGCACCATCGCGGATCAGCTGATGGCAGCCTGCACTCTCCCTGGCGGAAATGGGACCGGGGACGGCGAACACCTCTCTCCCCTGCTCGGCAGCGGCAGCAGCGGTAATGAGCGCGCCGGACTTCTCCGGTGCTTCAATGACCAGTGTCGCCACGCTAAGACCGCTCATAATGCGGTTGCGGTGAGGGAAATGCCAGCTGATCGGCTCAGTTTCCGGCGGGTACTCAGAAAGCAGCACACCTGTTGATGCCACATCCTCGTAGAGACGGCGGTTCTCCCGTGGATACACCACGTCTACACCGCCGCCCAACACGCCGCAGGTAAAGCCGCCAAAGCGCAGCGCCCCCTCCATAGCGGCAGCATCAATGCCCCGCGCCATGCCCGAGATGACCATGCCGCCCTGTTGGGTCAGCTCATAGCCCAACTCCTGTGCGCAGCGGATGCCGTAGGGGGTGCAGCCTCGGGTGCCCACCACCGCAATGGCAACCTCCTCGTCAAAGAGTGGCATCTTGCCCTTTCCGTAGAGCATCAGAGGCGGGTGGTAGATGTTCTTCAGCCGCTGGGGGTAGAGTGCATCAGCATAGGTCACCACGAAGATCTCCTTCTTGCCGCACTTCTCCAAAATTCGCTCTGCGCTGTCCAAAGAGCGGTTCTCCAGCGCTGCCAGTTCTTCTTTTTTCATGTCCTTCACCAGTGCAAGGTCACCCTTGTCGGCGAAGTAAATTTCCTTGGGCGAGGAAAATTCCTGCAAAAGCCGCAAGCGCGTATCCTCGCTCAAGCCCGCCAGTGTGGTGAGCCACACCCAGTATTTCAATGCCGCCATTTTCCTCACCTACCTTTCATTTAGTCCTCTCGATAACTCTCCCACAGCAGTACTGCCGCCGCCACCGCCGCATTCAGGGACTCGCAGCGATTAGACATGGGGATCTTCAGCGTCTTGTCGCACTTTGCCAACACTCCCTCGCTCAAACCGCGACCCTCACTGCCGATGGCGATGGCGCAGCGGCTGAGGTCAGCCTCGCGGGCATCCACCGTGTCCTCACGGAGTGCCGTGCCGTACAGGGGCAGGTCGCTCCGCTGCAGCAGGGGGAACAGTTCTTCCGCCCGCAGGGTATAAATATCGCGGCGGAACACCGCGCCCATCGAGGCGCGGGTGGTTTTCACGCTCCATGGGTCAGCGCAGCCCTCAAGGAGCAGCAGCCCATCGAACGCGAAAGCATCCAGTGTCCGAAGAATCGTGCCCACGTTGCCCGGGTCTTGCACCCCGTCCAACACCACATACCGCCGTCCTGTCAGCTTCTCGGGCACGGCAGCCCCAGGCAGGCGGCAGGTGAACAGCGCCCCTTGAGGCGTTTTCATGGGGGACACCGAGGCCATCACATCGCGGGGGATCTGCACCAAGCGCTCGCACTTGGGGCGCGTGTCAAGGGTCATATCCTCGCTCAATGCCACTTCCACGATTTCCGCGCCCCAGCGGATGGCCTCCTGGAGCAGCTTGGGGCTGTCGCAGAGGAACAAACCCGTCTCGCGGCGGTAGCTCGCATCCGCGCCCAACTTCTTCATGTGCTGCATCAGCGGATTCGTCCGCGCCGTAATCCTCTCCATATGCCCCTCCTTTCGCCGTCCGTCAGACCGCTAATTCTCAAAAATCTGCTCAAAATCAAGCCATATACATTATAAAATACAACATAGGTCTTTTTACCATAACACAGCCCCCATTGAAAAGTCAATACACCATTTCAAAACAAAAATCCGCAGTACCCACAAAGGGCACTGCGAATTTGCAATTTTTTCTCTTTTTACATGATACCGCGCCTCGTCTGCATCTTGAAAAGCAACGCAATAAACTCTTTGTGGACGGGGAGGAATTCGCCCCTGTCGATCATCGCCAGCACCTCTTCTTCATTCGCCCATTTCGCCGCCGACACCTCGCCCACCTGCAATGTCAAGTCTTCTATATTGCCATCCCAGCGGGCGGCGTAGATATCGTGGAGATGGCCTTCATAGTAGAGGGTCAGCAGCTTTACAAAGGCGCTCTTGGGCAGATACAGCCCCAGCTCCTCCCCTGTTTCGCGCACTACCGCTGCAAGGCTGTTCTCCCCCGCCTGTACAGCGCCGCCTGCCGACACATCCCAGTGCCCGCCCATGGCTTTCTCGGCGCTCCGCTGCTGAATGAGCAAGCGCCCACGCTCGGAGAAAATGCAGGAGAACACCACCAGTTTGTTCTCCCCTGCACCAATGGGACTATGCCGCAGCACGACCCGCCCCGTTTTCACGAATTCCGATTTATAAACATCCATCCGCTCCATACCTGCGCCCCCTTTTTCTTATGATAGCACAGAAAAGAGCCAGATGGAAGAAAAAGCGCAACTTTTATTCTCTATTGCCACGCAATTCTCTGTCGATTTCCTCAATTTGCCGCTGCAATCGCGCTTTCGCCGTCACAAGCACCTTGCGCCGCAGCAACAGTCTATCCTCTTTTGCCGGCTGCCATCGTTTCCCCGCATGGTCGCCGTTGTAGCAATCCGCCTCTTGACAATTCACACACTCCACAGGCAAACGATCCACTTCTACCCACTCCATTTTCCTTCCTCCTTTGCGCACACCTCTCTAAACAGTATAGGCAAATTTTTGCTAATATTCAAGATACATTTTTCGGGAGATAATAGGTGTAACTATGGGAAAGTGTGGTGGTTGTTTATGATCAGCTACGAGCCTTTGTGGCGCACGATGAAAGATAGAGGCGTTACAACGTATACGCTGATTTACAAAATGGGCTTTAGCGCATATACCATCACCAACTTGAGGCGCAACAAAAGCATCACCATGAACACCTTGGAAAAGCTCTGTAAAGCTTTGCAGTGCGCCCCCAACGATGTAATTGAATTTATAGAAGAATAAAAAGTAAACGCTCCTGCATTTCGCAGGAGCGTTTGTTGTTTTTCAATTAGTCCAGAGGCTTCATGGTAGGGAACAGGATCACATCGCGGATGGAATCCGTGCCGCACAGCATCATGGAGCAACGGTCGATACCGAAGCCCAGACCGCCCGTGGGAGGCATACCGTATTCCAGAGCCATGACGAAATCGTCGTCCATCATGTCGGCTTCCTCATCGCCTGCGGCGCGCTTCTCAGCCTGTGCCTTGAAACGCTCGTACTGGTCGATGGGGTCGTTCAGCTCGGAGAAGGCGTTGCCCATCTCGCAGCCGCAGATGAAGGCCTCGTAACGCTCGGTGAGGTAGGGATCCACGGGGCTGCGCTTGGCAAGGGGGCTGACCTCCACGGGATACATGGTGACGAAGGTGGGCTGCACCAGCGTGTGCTCCACCTTCTGATCGAAGGTCTCATACAGGGCGTTGCCCCAAGTGGCGGGCACGCCGTCCATATCCACGCCAACGCTCTTAGCCAGCTTCACAGCGGCTTCGCCATCGCCCTCAATGGCCATAAAGTCAGCACCGGTGACCTCCTTGACGGCATCAGCCATGGTCACGCGCTTCCAGCCGGGGGTCAGATCGATGTCGTTGCCCAGCCACTGCACCTGATAGGTGCCCAGAATCTCCATGGCAGCGCCGGAGAGAATGGCCTCGAGGATGTCCATCATGCCATCGAGGTTGGTGTAAGCCTGATACAGCTCACAGGTGGTGAACTCGGGGTTGTGCTTGGTGTCCATGCCCTCGTTGCGGAAGATGCGGCCCACCTCATACACGCGCTCCATGCCGCCCACGATGAGGCGCTTCAGATGGAGCTCAGTAGCGATACGCATGTACATATCGATATCCTGAGCGTTATGATGGGTGATGAAGGGACGGGCATTGGCGCCGCCGGCGATGGGGCTGAGAACGGGAGTCTCCACCTCCATGAAGCCCAGACCATCCAGATAACGGCGCAGGTAGGAGACGAACTTGCTGCGGATCTCGAAGTTGCGCTTGGACTCGGGGTTCACGATGAGGTCAACATAGCGCTGACGATAGCGGATCTCCTTATCGGTCAGGCCGTGGAACTTCTCGGGCAGGGGGCGCAGGGACTTAGAAAGCAGAGTGATCTCCTTGGCGCGGACAGACATCTCGCCGCGCTGGGTGCGGAACACGTCACCGACAATACCGACGATATCGCCGATGTCGTACTTCTTGAAACGATCATAGTTCTCCTCGTCCATCTCGTCACGGCGAGCGTACAGCTGGATGCGGCCGGACTTATCCTGCAGATCGCAGAAAGAGACCTTACCCATGCCGCGCTTGGACATGAGACGACCAGCCACGCGGACAACAGTGCCCTCCATGGCATCAAAGTTATCCTTGATGTCCTGTGCGTGATGAGAAACTTCAAAACGGGTAATGGTAAAGGGATCGCGGCCCTCCTCCTGCAGTGCCTTCAGCTTATCGCGGCGGATCTGCAGCAATTCATTCAGCTCCTGCTGAGGGGCGGCGTTGTTGACGTTGTTATTCTCTGCCATAGTATATTGCTCCTTAACTTAGGTTATCTTTCGATTATCTTTCAATCTTCTCAACGCGATAGCGGATGCTGCCGCGGGGGGCTTCCACGGTGACGGTGTCGCCCTCTTTTGCGCCCATGAGAGCCTTGCCGAAGGGGGAATCCTCGGAGATCTTCTTCTCCATGACGTTGGCCTCCTGAGAACCCACGATGTTGTAGGTCATCTTAGCCTCGTCGCTGAGGCGCACCACGGTCACGCGGCTGCCGATGGACACCTTACCCAGATCCTCAGCCTCGTCCACGATCACGGCATGCAGCAGGATCTCCTCCAGCTCGGCGATACGGGAGTAGAGTTTACCCTGCTCATTTTTCGCCTCGTCATATTCGCTGTTTTCGCTGAGGTCACCAAAGCCTCTGGCCTCTTTGATGAGTTCGGCGATCTCGTCGGCGCGGGTGGTTTTGCTGTAAAGCAGCTCTGCCTCCAACTCGTCCTTACGGGCCTGACTCATTTTATACTCTTTCACCATGCTGCACAATTCCTTTCTATCCTTTCGCAGTATTTCCAAAGGGAAACACCACGAGTAATAAACATAGCATAACACGCTAATTATAGTGATTTTCCCATCGCCTGTCAAGCATTGAAGAGGATAGTTTTCACTTGAATTTCTTCTTTTTTAATGTATCCTCCCTCCCACAGTGCCGAAAGGAGCTGCTCCTCCGCTGCAATGCCCTCCCGCGCCAGATTTTCCACGCAGTAGACCACTTCTTCATGCTTGGCGCAGTCCTCTCCCAAGTGGATGCTCTTCCCCATACTGCCGCTGCCGAAATCCACCGTCAGCGCCACTGCTCCTACTGCACCCACTGCCAAGCCATACTGCCGCTGCAAATATGCTGCCAACGCCGCACCGCCACGCTCCACCTGCAAATCCACATATCGCGCCCGCTGCGCCAAAATTTCAGCCGCCTCCCCCACCGCCGCCGTCACATAGGGGGCAGCAAGGCGCACTACCTTGCCCTGCAGGGACGGGCAGCAATCCAAAATTTGCCCCAGCATCACCCGCCGCAAGGAGTACACCTCCACAATCACGATGCCCCACTGCAACCCCTCAGCGGTGAGATGGGCAGGCAATACGGCACAGCGCACCCCCGCTTTTTGCAGCTTTCGCCACCACTTTCGGCGACGCAAACCAAGAAATGTGCCGCTCATAGGCAATGTTAAACAGCAAAACCACATACCCCCTATCTGCCGCCGCTCCATGCCGCCCGTCTGTCCCTCTTCCACATAGCCGTACATAAAAACATCCCCCCGCACCAGTGTATGGTGCGAGGGGCTTGTTTATCCAATTTAGTCCAATTCTTATCCGTAGTAATGCCAGCCGGTGAGATAGTTCAGAGGATCGACCCATGTGTCGTTCTCCTTGATACCGAAGTGGAGGTGGGGGCCGGTGGAGTTACCGGTGGTGCCGGACCAGGCGATGACATCGCCCTGCCGCACTGTGTCGCCCACCTTCACGTTATAAGCACCATTGTCCAAGTGACCGTACAGGGTGGAGTTACCCTTACCGTGATAGATGATGACGCACTCACCGTAGCCGCCGTTCCAGCTGGCCCAGGTGACCGTACCGCTCTTGGCAGCGAGGATAGGGGTGCGCATGGGCGTACCGATATCCACGCCCTTATGGTTGGTGCTGCCGATACCGCCGGGGGAATTACGGCCGCCGAACATGGAGGTGATCCAACGGATGGACTTACAGGGCCACTCGTAGCCGCCCGTCGTGCCCACAATGTCGGTCAAGCCCAGTTCAATAGCCTTCTGCTCTGCTGCGGCGATCAGATCATCCAGTGCATCAGCCTCTGCCTTAATGGCATCGTACTCCGCCTGCATCCCCTCTTCCGTGGCAGTATAGTCTGCCAGCAGCTTCATGCTGTCGGCGATCTTATGCTCCAGCGTCACCACCGCAGCATCCATATCTGCGTTTTGCTGCTCCAGCATCTCACGGTCTGCTGCCAGCTGATCGCGGGTATCGCGGAGACCTTCAATGATGCTGCGCTCATATTCCACGATCTCGTTGACGAAATCGATGCGGCTGATGAGATCGGCAAAGCTGGTAGCCTTAAACAGCACCGACCAGTAGGAGCTGACACCGCGCTCTTCCTCCATGCGGATCTGCTCATGGAACAGCTTCGTCTGCTCCTTCTCCAGCTCCAAATTGGCGGCGATGCACTTCTCCGTCACGCCCATCTGCTCCTGCAGGAGATTGATCTCCGCCTGCAACGCAGCATTGCGCTGATCTAAAAGCGTCTTTTGGTACTGGGTGTTGGCCTTGTCCTCTTGTACCTTCTTCAGTTCAGCCTCGAGATCGCTCATCTCCTTGCGCTTGTCCTCGATCTGATCCTGCAGATCGTTCCACTCCTGACGGACAGAGTCGGCCTCAGCCTTCTTGTTGTCCTCGTCCTCCGTGGCAAAGGCAGATGCCGTCATACTCAGCATCATCAGCAGGGCAAGCACAAGGGAGATAATGGATCGAATAGAGTGTCGTTTCATAAGTAAGTACCTTTATTTCGGGTAGAGTTTACACCTTCAGGAAACGGCGGATAGCCATGGTAGAGCCGCCTACGCCCACCAGCAGACCCGTTGCGCCAAAGACGATGGCAACCACCTTCCAAATGCGGGCAAAGGGCACGATCCGCAGCAGCTGCAACGTATCGGATGCGGCAATACCGCGGCACATGGCGGCATACAGCAGCCACTGCAGCAGGAAGGCCGCAATCGCGCCAAGGAGACCCAGCAGCAAGCCCTCAAACACGAAGGGCCAGCGGATAAAACCGTTGGTAGCACCCACCATCTTCATAATGGCGATCTCCTCGCGGCGATCGAAGGTGGTCAGCTTAATGGTGTTGGACATGATGAACAGCGACACCAGCAGCAGCACCGCCACCAGCGCAATAGACACAAGGCTTGCTACATTGCGCAGGGTAATAAAGCCGTCGGAAATAGCCTCATCGCCGCGTGCCTTGGCAATACCCTCCACATTCTCCACCGCCGCTTTCGTCTCTGCCATTAGGCTGGGGTCTTCCAGATGGATCACATAGCGGTGACGGAACACATCGGCGCTCAAATCGGAATAGAGATCGTCCTCGTCGTAGTTCTCCACATAGTTGTCGCGGGCCTCCTCGCGGGAGACGAAGGTACACTCGGCAACATTGGCCACCTTCATGATCTCCTCACCCAGCTCCTCGGCATGGGCGTCGCTGAGAGTATCATCCACGAAAGCCACCACCGCATTCTCACGCTGGAGCTGCTGGAGGTTTTCATTGACATTGTAGGCAATGAGGGTAAATGTGCCCATAATCAGCAGACATGCCACCGTCACGCCAATAGCGGCAAAGGACATGAATCCGTGGGAGAACATATTTTTCGCGCCCTCACGGATGAAGTAACCGAAATTGTGTTTCATTCACGCACCCCCTCATAGCGGCCTGTGGCGTCACCCGTCACCTGACCTTCCTGCAGGTAGATCACGCGCTTTTTGAAATGGTTCACCAAGCCTCGCTCGTGGGTCACCACGATGACCGTCGTACCCAGGGCGTTGATGCGCTCGAGAAGGGTCATGATCTCCAAGGACTTGGCGGGGTCGAGGTTGCCCGTAGGCTCGTCGGCCACGATAGTGCTGGGGTTGTTCACCAGGGCGCGAGCCACGGCAACACGCTGCTGCTCACCGCCGGAGAGCTCGTCGGGGAAACTGTTCTCCTTACCCCGCAGACCCACCAGATTCAGCACGTAGGGAATACGTCCACGGATCTCCCGGGGCGTTGCTCCCACGGCACGCATGGCCAAAGCGAGGTTTTCATACACGGTCTTTGTCCCGATGAGACGGAAGTCCTGAAAAATCACGCCGATGGTGCGGCGCATCAGGGGAATCTGCCACTCCTTGATGCGGCTCATGGAAAAGCCATTGACCATCACGCGGCCGGCGGTGGGCACGACCTCACCCGTCAGCATCTTAATAATGGTAGACTTGCCACTGCCCGAAGGGCCAACCAGAAACACGAACTCACCGTCGTCTATCTGAAAGGAGATGCCGCGCACCGCCTTAGTACCATTTTCGTAGGTTTTTTCCGCTTCTTTCATTCGAATCATAGCGCACCTCGAATATCCAAAAAATGCAACATATTGTGGCTAAAAAAGCACACACGTAACATTATATATGAATATACGGCAAATGGCAACAGGAAACGCCCGATTTTTTCAACCTTTTCCTTCCATCTGTGGATTAGACGAGGAAGCGGAGAAAAAAGTTCCCACAAATAAAAAAGTGACCGACTTTCGTCGGTCACTTCTATGTATTTCATTTACGCCTCGATGCCGCGGCTGGTGAGGTACTTCTTCACCATAAGGGCTACCTTAAAGGTGATGGCATCGTCGAACTCACGGAGGTCAAGACCGGTGAGCTTCTTGATCTTCTCGAGACGATACACCAGCGTGTTGCGGTGGACGAACAGCTTACGAGCCGTCTCGGAGACGTTGAGGTTATTCTCAAAGAACTTGTAGATGGTGAACAGGGTCTCCTGATCCAGGGCATCAAT
>CAYTOO010000028.1:0-17876 GCA_964439545.1 uncultured Oscillospiraceae bacterium
CCTGCCACGTCCACAAAGTCGATGGTGGCGGGGCTATACTTCTTGGGGTGATAATACTCTGCCAGCCAGTCAAGGCGCGCATCGGGCACCTTGGCAGAGCCCATGTTGGGCTTGGCCGCAGCGTTGGTATAAGCGCCGGTCTCCGCCTTAGCGCCGGTCAGTGCATTAAACAGGGTGCTCTTGCCCACGTTGGGCAGACCCACGATACCGAGTTTCATAAAGGAAGTCCTCCTCAATTTCTTCTAGCAAATTATTGTACCATCTCCCGCTCAAAAGCGCAAGAGTGGAAAATCACGCCTCGTAGATCTGCTGTGCGCCACTGATGGCCTCGGTAAGATACTCACCGGTCCACGCCGCCGCACCCTTGGTGTCACGGTCAAGGAGATAGCGATAGAGCTTTTCCACATTGGCGTGGAGCGCCGCCACACCGTATTTGCGGCAAAAGCGGATCCAGAGCGCCGTACAGGGCACTTTGAAAGAGGAATAGATCAGCGGCAGAATGCTGTTGCCGCAAATCAGTGTCATGCCGTGATGGAAGGCAAAGGCGATCTCTGCCGCCTGTGCAGGAGTCGGCGGCTCATCTTCACTGCCCAGCGCCTCCACGAACTCGCCAAGCGCCTCCAGTTCCTTATCCGTAGCCTTTTCAATAGTGCGGGAGATGGCCATCTGCTCCAAGCCCCAGCGCACCTCCAAAATAGAGCGGATCTCGTCCTTGGCAAGGAGTCCGCCGTTATAGTGCATGATGGCCATGAGGGTGTCCATATTACCGTGACGGCGATAGTCCGCCACGTAGTTGCCCTGCCGCGGACGCACCTCCACAAAGCCCTGCCGAGAGAGTTCGGCAATGCCGGAATTGACCACCGCGCGGCTCACATGCATCTTCTGACACAGTTCCCGCTCCGGCGGCAGCTTCGTCCCCACCGACAGCTCGCCCGAGAGGATCATATCCTGCAGCTGCTGAACGAACAGATCCTTCAAACTGGGGGCATATAAACGCTCAAATTCCATACTGTCACTCCCTCGAAAAATGTTGTGGTCATACCACAGACCACAAAACGATTTTACCATATATACTGACCAAAAACAAGGGGTAATTCATTATATAAAATACAGAAAAATAGTCAAATCGTTGACTTTTCATGCTATTGCGCTACAATGCAGACACAGAGATCTATCTGGTATGACCACAAGTGAGAGGAGCGATACCAATGGAAAAGGTAAGGATTCTGGAGATCAAGGAGAGCGTATTTGCCAACAATGATGCCCAAGCGGAGAAGCTGCGTGGCGAATTGAAGGAAAAGGGTGTATATCTGCTCAACCTCATGTCCTCCCCCGGCTCGGGTAAGACCACCACACTGACGCGGCTCATTGAAACGCTGAAGGACGAGATGACCATCGCCGTCATGGAGGCGGACATCGACTCGGATGTGGATGCCCACACCATCGCCGCCACAGGCGCTAAGGTCATTCAGCTCCACACCGGCGGCATGTGCCACTTGGATGCGGGCATGACACGGCAGGGCTTGGAGGGTTTGGATGCCAAGGATGCCGACCTCGTCATTTTGGAGAATGTGGGCAATCTCGTTTGCCCTGCTGAGTTTGATACAGGCGCAGTGAAGAATGTGGCGATCCTCTCTGTACCGGAGAGTCACGACAAACCCCTCAAATACCCGCTGATGTTCCAAGTGTGCAGTGCCGTCATCATCAATAAGATCGATGTCCTGCCCTATTTTGACTTCGACATGGACAAATGCACCGAATATATTCATATGCGCAATCCCGAGGCAAAGATTTTCCCCATCTCCGCCAAGACGGGTGAGGGCGTGGCAGCCTTTGCCGCATGGATGAAAGAGGAAGTAGCTAACTGGAAGAAATAATATAAGGAGAGGAGAAACGACATGGCAGATTATTTGGCAGGCTTTGTTCCCGAATGGGTGGAAAACGAAGAGCCCCGTGAGATCATTTTGCGGTTGGGCAAGATGATCACCAACCGCATTCCCGTGAAACTGGGCTTCCAAAAGCTCACCAAGTATGACCCCGAGTACTGGGGTCTTTCCCTGCTGCTGACGGATGAAATGGCGGAAGTGGCAATGAAAATGGAGGTGCGCAAGCCCAAGACCTTGCCGGAGCTTTTAAAGCTCACCGGCATGGAAGAGGAAAAGCTCCTTGGCTTACTGGATGAAATGTCCTTCAGCGGCATTATCGAGTACAACTGGGAGAATCCCACCCGCACCAAGCAGTGGGTGCTGCCCATGTTCGTACCCGGCAGCGCCGAGTTCACCAACATGAACGACACCATCTTGACAAAGTACCCCGAGATGGGTCGCTTCTTCGAGCGCATGAGCCGCCTGCCCTTGGAGAAGGTCACCCCCATGGTGCCTCCCGGCGGTGCCGGTATCGGCATGCACGTTATCCCCGTAGAGAAGGCTATCGAGGCGGAGAATACCTCCATTGACCTTGAGCATATCTCCCACTGGCTGGATAAATACGACGGAAAGTATGCCGCCTCCCCCTGCTCCTGCCGCAAGTCCCGTCTCACCTTCGATGAGGGCTGCGCCGATGACCCCGAGGGTTGGTGCGTAGCCGTGGGCGACATGGCGGATTACGTGGTGGAAACGGGCAAGGGCGGACGCTACATCACCCGCGAGGAGGCACTGGAGATCTTCCGCAAGGGCGAGGAGAACGGCTTCGTCCACCAGATCACCAACATTGACGGTAAAGACAAGATCTTCGCCATCTGTAACTGCAACATCAATGTCTGCTACGCACTGCGCACCTCTCAGCTGTTCAATACCCCCAACCTCTCCCGCAGCGCCTATGTGGCACGGGTGGAGAAGAGCGACTGCGTAGCCTGTGGCAAGTGCGTGGAGGTCTGCCCCGCAGGTGCCGTGAAGCTTGGTCAGAAACTCTGCACCAAGGACGGCAGCGAAGTGGAGTATCCCCGTCATCCCCTGCCCTCTGAGCAGAAGTGGGGCCCCCACATGTGGGATGAGAACTACCGCGACAATAACCGCATCAACTGCTACGATACGGGTACTTCTCCCTGTAAGACCGCCTGTCCCGCCCACATCGCCGTGCAGGGCTATTTGAAGATGGCAGCACAGGGTCGCTACACTGATGCACTGGCACTCATTAAGAAAGACAACCCCCTGCCCGCCATCTGCGGTCGTATCTGCAACCGCCGCTGCGAGGATGCCTGCACCCGCGGCACCATCGATCAGCCCATCGCCATTGATGAGGTGAAGAAGTTCATCGCACAGCAGGATCTCAGGGCCGAGACCCGCTTCATTCCCAAGAAGGTCGTCCCCTCCCTCAACGGCTTCTTCCCCGAGAAGGTGGCCATTATCGGTGCAGGCCCTGCAGGCTTAAGCTGTGCTTTCTATCTCGCCGAGAAGGGCTATAGCCCCGTCATCTTCGAGAAGAATGAGCGTCCCGGTGGTATGCTCCGCTACGGTATCCCCAGCTTCAAGCTGGAAAAGGATGTCATCGATGCCGAGATCGATGTGATTCGTGCCATGGGTGTGGAGATCAAATGCGGCGTGGAGGTGGGCAAGGACATCACCATTCAGCAGCTCCGCGATGAGGGTTACAAGGCCTTCTACATCGCCATCGGCTGTCAGGGCGGCCGCCTTGCAGGCGTGGATGGCGAAACGGCTGAGGGCGTGATGACCGCCGTGGACTTCCTCCGCACCGTGGGCGCAGACGAGAGCTACAAGGTCTCCGGCCGCGCCGTGGTGGTCGGCGGTGGCAACGTGGCCATTGATGTGGCCCGCAGCGCACACCGCTGTGGTGCAGATACTGTCAATATGTACTGCCTCGAGCCCCGTGACCGTATGCCCGCCTCGGAAGAGGAGATCGGTGAGGCCACGGAGGAGGGCGTTGCCATCCACTGCGGCTGGGGCCCCAAGGAGATCCTCACGGAGAACGGCAAGGTCAAGGGCATTGTCTTTAAGCGCTGCGTCAGCGTATGGGATGCCGAGGGTCGCTTCAGCCCCACCTATGACGAGAATGACACCATGACGGTGGAGTGCGAGCATGTGTTCCTCTCCATCGGTCAGAGCATCCAGTGGGGCGATCTGCTTGCCGGTACAAAGGTGGCACTGGGGCGCGGCAACGGCGCAGTGGCCGACTCCCTTACCTATCAAACCGACGAGCCCGACATTTTCGTAGGCGGCGATGTGTACACAGGCCCCAAGTTCGCCATTGATGCCATTGCCGCAGGCCGCGAGGGTGCCATCTCCATCCACCGTTTCGTCCAGCCCCATTCCAGCCTCACCATCGGCCGTAACCGCCGCCAGTTCATCGAGCTGGATAAGGAGAACATTCTGGTGGAGCAGTACGACAACGCCTCCCGTCAGCGCCCCGGCACCGACAAGAGTATGGATGCCAAGACCTCCTTCCGTGATGCCCGTCTCCCCTTCACCGAGGAGCAGGTCAAGGCCGAGACAGCACGCTGCCTCAGCTGCGGCGCATCTGTTGTTGACCCCAACAAGTGTATCGGCTGCGGCGTATGCACCACCAAGTGCGAGTTCAACGCCATCAAGCTCCACCGCGAGCGCCCCGAGTGCAGCACCATGATCCCCAGCGAGCAGAAGCTGAAATACGTGCTGGGCAACGGCGCAAAGCAAGCGCTGAAGATCAAATTCAGCCGCAAGAAGGGTTGATACTATGCACGAACTGGGCATTGTCTTTCACATCATGGACTCTTTAGAGTCCGTGGCTAAAGAAAATTCACTCTCCACCATCTCCAGCGTGACGGTGGAGGTAGGCGAGGTATCCACCGTGATCCCCGACTACCTCACCGACTGCTGGGGGTGGGCGGTAAAGAAAAAAGAGCTGCTGCAGGGCTGTGAACTGGTCATCGAGACCATCCACGCCGTCACTCACTGTGACGGCTGCGGTGAGGACTACCCCACCGTAGCCCACGGGCGCATCTGCCCCCATTGCGGCAGCGAGAAAACATGGCTCATCACGGGCAACGAGATCAACATCAAAGAGATCACAGTACCGGAAGAATCATAATTTTATTAGGAGGGAAAGAGAAATGTTATTCCAAATCTACGGCGAACGGGCAGGCTATCAGCTCTTGGGCTGGTTGCTGGTGTTCGTGGCACTGGTGCTTTTCAACGAGATCGCACGCCGCAGCAAGAAGGGTGGATTGTTCTTCTTCGTGGCGCTGCCTGCGGCACTGACGGTGTACTTCATCGCCATCTATGTGGGCGCTGCCATGGGCGCAGAGTGGGCGCTGAATAACTCCACCTATGTCTACATGAACGGTTGGTTCCATTACGCCAAGCTCTACGCATCTTTGGCTGGATGTATTGGCTTCATGATGCTGAAATACAAGTGGAGCTTCGGCAAGACTGAGTGGTTCAAGGTCTTCCCCTTTGCCATCGTGGCAATCAACATCCTCATCGCCGTGGCCAGTGACTTCGAGTCCGCTATCAAGGGCGCACAGGCAATGAAGGAGTTCGGCGACCGCTGGTGGCTCTCCGGCGAGGGCGTGTGGCTCTACGGCGGCTGGTGGAACTGGCTCAACGGTATCGCAGGTATCCTCAACATCTTCTGCATGACGGGCTGGTGGGGCATCTACTCCTCCAAAAACAAGCACGACATGCTCTGGCCCGACATGATCTGGCTCTACATCATCGCCTACGATGTGTGGAACTTCCAGTACACCTACCTCAACCTCCCCACCCACGCATGGTACTGCGGCTTGGCTCTGCTCCTCGCCCCCACCGTGGCGGCGGCGTTGTGGAACAAGGGCGGCTGGATCCAGAACCGCGCCAACACGCTGGCAACTTGGTGCATGTTCGCACAGGTCTTCCCCCTGTTCCAGGATGCCAGTATCTTCACCACCATCCCCGTGCTGTATGCTGACGGCTTCATGGATGCCGCTATCCGCCCCACGTTGGTCAACCCCGTGCCTCAGGGCGTGATCTCCATCCTCTCCATCGCCATCAACGCGCTGGTGCTGGGTATCATCATCAAGCGCTCTGTAGAGCAGAAGAAGAACCCCTACACCAACGAGATCTTCACCGATACCAAGGACTTCCAGCTGGCTATGGCCCGCGCCGAGGAGCAGTAATTCTATCCCCATACTTACGGAGGACACACTATGCGTAAACAGGACATCATCGCCTTTTTTGATCACTGTGCCCCCACTTGGGATCGGCACACCGTGACCAATGACGCCGTTATCGGGCGCATCTTGGATAATGCCCGCATTACGGCGGGGGCAGACGTGCTGGACATCGCCTGCGGCACAGGGGTGCTGTTCCCCTACTATCTCAGCCGCGGCGTGGCCTCCGTGACAGGCATCGACATCTCTCCCCGTATGGCGGAGATCGCCGCGGAGAAATGGGATGGTGAGGGGCGCATCCGCGTCCTGTGCGGGGACGCAGAAACCTTCACCTCATCTCATACCTACGATGCCATCGTGGTATATAACGCACTCCCTCATTTCCTTGATCCCTCGGCCCTCATCGGTCGGCTCTCCACCCTGTTAAAATCGGGCGGGCGGCTGACAGTAGCCCATGGGGCCAGCCGCGAAACCATTGACCGCTGTCATCGCGGCGCGGCGGCCCATGTGTCCGCGGGCTTGATGCACGCCGAGGATCTCCGCTGCCTTTTCACGCCCCATCTCCAAGTGGACACCGTCATCTCCGATGACACCATGTATCAAGTCTCAGGCGTGAAGAAATGAGCAACCAACAAAAAAGCTGTGGTACAACGTACCACAGCTTTTTTGTTATAAAAATCAATCCTGTGCCAATCGCTCTACTAACGATTGCACATAGGCCAAATCATCGGCGCTGAGTTTTTCCAAGCCCCCCACCGTGCGGCGAAGCTGCACAGGGTCTTCGATATCGCCCTCAAAAAACTCGATGGGACTGATGCCAAAGTATTCGCAGATGGCAAAGAACTCCACCATGGAGGGCAGAGATTTACCCGAGGAGATGTTGTTAATATATCCTCTGCTATGGCCAAGGTCATAGCTCATTTTATATTCTGATACGCCCTTTCGCAGCCGCAGCTGTGTAATGCGCTCCCGCACAAATTCTGTGTTCATACTGCCACCTCCTACATCAATAGAATAATGCCCATCGGCAGCAAATTAGACAACAGAAAAACTCGAAAATACTTGATTAGTCGTTTTAAAAATGTTATTATAGTTTTTAAGATGACGTTTTTACAATTTTTGACATTTATTAGAGTGTTATGAGTGTAACAAAAGTAAAGTATAACATATTCAGCGTTAGCGATTACGACAAAAAAATTAAGCTCGACCGGGAGACCTACTATGGTTATTCCGAGAAGAAGCTGAAAAAACGTTATCCGGAGGATAACTATACTCTTGTCGGTGAGCTGAAACTTGACAGGGATAAGAAGAAAATCGGTGAGCTGACCACGGGAGAGGCCGTGTCGGAACTCAATACGTACTCCCGTGTGTTCAACCGCAAGAAGGGCTACCTCTGCGTCGGACAGGACGCCTATATTCTGGTGCTTCGTCCCCGTATACCTATATTGCTGTGGTTCCTCCTCGGCGCACTGCTCCTTGCACTGCTGATCGCACTGCTGCTACAGTTTTCGAAAGGCCCAACGGTCATCAATCCCGATGCGCCGCTCCCTGACATTTCCCCCATTGAGGACGACAATAGCGTCAAAGCAGAGGTGGAAGAAGGAGACGGCTCTGTTACGATGATCTGGACGCTGGCTGCGGAGGCTGACTTGTCGGAGGGTAAGGTCGAGGTCTATTTCAAAAACCCCAACGCCTCCACCCATGACGTAGAGGTAGAGTTGTACGTCATTTCCGGAGGCGAAGAAATACTGATCGCACGATCCGGAAGAGTGAAGGCGGGGTATGCCCTCAACCGTATGGACATTTTGAGATCGGTCAGTCTCAGCGAGGGTCTCTATACAGGTCTTTACCGCGTCACCGGTTATGACCCTGTCACGGGAGAAGAAGTTGCCTACCTGCCGCAGATACCGGACGTTTTGATCACGGCGAAGTATTAAAAGCAGTATATCCCGGCGTTGCCGTGGTATAGATAAAAAGAAAGAAAGGAAAAAAAGAATGAAGAAGGTTTTAGCAACCATTTTGGCACTGGCGATGGTGTTCAGCCTCAGTGTCAGCGCTCTGGCAGCTCCCGTTGAGCTTAAAGACGCAGAAGACCCCTCTCAGTCCGTAGCAAACCCCATCTCGGGCTCCGTCGAGGTAACGGTAAACGAGGGTGTAGATACGGGTGTTGTCTACAGCGTGACTGTTGCGTGGGATGATACGAGCGTTGTGTATCAGAAAGAGGGCAAGGGAACTTGGAATCCCTCTACCCACGATTATGACAATGCAACCGAAGATGGATGGACGACCAACAATACGGCATCTGTGACCGTTACCAATCACTCCAATGCTGCCGTGACGGCAACGATTGCGACAGATGTCATAAATACCGGCACCACGTACACTTTCAGCGGCAACGGAACTTTTGATCTAGCAACCGCAGAGGACACTTCGGTTGCTGAAGCACCGAAAGACACCTTTACCATCACTGCCAGTGGCACGCCCACCGCTGGTGGTACCGACACCTTCACCGTGACCATCACCGCAACATCAGAAGAGCCTGAGGAACCGTCTGATGAGCCCTATGAAATTTGGGCAAACGACAGAGATATAGTAGACGGTTATGGCGAGAACGATGTTTCTGTTAATCAGTTAATCACTTTTAGATTAACTAGTGAAGCAGCTGAGTATTCCGGAGACACCAGTGCTAAATTCTATGTAAGTGCCGTTACTGTCAATAGTGGCGATGAAAACAATATGGAACTTATTGCCGCGGAACATGGATATAGTATTAAGTTTATTGCGGCAGGCACGTATAATGTAACCATTAGTATGTTGAGCATCGAGGGAGATCAAGATGCTAGCACGAAAACAATGACATTTAATGTTACATAAAAGAAAATACAACCAAGTGGGAGGCTATCAGATGATAGCCTCCCTTTCCCTTTTTAGCCGCCAAGCAGCTCCATCGCTTTTTGATACAGTGACGCAGGTACCTCGAAGTTAGGATCGGCTTTCAACCTCTCATTCTCCTCGATGGCGCGCCGACCTTCCTCTGCAGCATAGTGTAAGAATTACCTTTACGAGCAAAGAAACTGGTACTCAGGTGTTTGATGTTACCTTTACGTTTATTGTTCCGTAAAATACTGATGCAGTGCGAGGAGCTGCACGCGGATAAAACACCCGCATTGTCCGTAATCTCTATACCTCGAGAACAGTGCTGGAGTGAAATTATGCGGTCATCTACAAATACGCTATGAGCTGAAGAATCTGCCGCATAGTTATATTTTAGTTACATACACACAAAAACAACCCCGAGCCACATGGCTCGGGGTTGCTCCTATTCAACTCAAAATCAATACGCAACGCCCCAGTAGATGTCGGTCTCGCATTCCTTGCCGCAGACCACGCACTTACCCTTGTTGCGGCGCTGCTGCAGAGGCATGCAGCGGCTGGACACGCCGGCCTTCTCCTTCATAGCCAACTCGCACTCCAGGCTGCCGCACCACTTGGTACGGGCAAAGCCGCCCTTACCCTCGGCCATAGCCTTGACCTCTTCCCAAGAGGTCATGTCGAAGCAGTTATCATTGAGGTTCTGCTCTGCCATGGCGTACAGGTTATCATGGACATCCTGCAGCAGCTTCTGCACGGCGCTCTCCAGCTCCTCCAGAGGCACGAAGGTCTTCTCGCCTGTATCGCGGCGGGCGAGGCAGCACTGACCCTTCTCCATATCCTTGGGGCCGATCTCCACGCGGACGGGCACGCCCTTCATCTCATACTGGGCGAACTTCCAGCCGGGGGACTGGTCGGAATCATCCATGATGACACGGAGACCTGCGGCGGTCAGGCGATCCTTCAGAGCGGAAGCAGCATCCAGCACGCCTTCCTTATGCTGGGCGATGGGGATGACAGCCACCTGAATGGGGGCGATGACGGGGGGCAGCACCAGACCGTGGTTATCAGAGTGGGTCATGATGATGGCGCCGATAAGGCGGGTAGAAGCACCCCAGGAGGTCTGGAAGGGGTACTGCAAGGTGTTATCACGGCCTGCGAAGGTCACATCGTAGGCGCGGGAGAACTTATCGCCGAAGAAATGGCTGGTGCCGGACTGGAGGGCCTTGTGGTCCTTCATCATGCACTCGATGGTATAGGTAGCCTCAGCGCCGGCAAACTTCTCCTTGTCGGTCTTGCGGCCCTTCACCACGGGCATAGCCAATGCATTCTTGCAGACGTCTGCGTAGCAGTTCAGCTGCTGCTCGGTCTCGGCCTCGGCCTCTTCCTTGGTCTCATGGATGGTGTGACCCTCCTGCCACCAGAACTCGCGGGAGCGCAGGAACGGACGGGTAGACTTCTCCCAGCGGATGACGGAGCACCACTGGTTATAGAGCATAGGCAGCTCGCGCCAGGAGTGCAGCACATGAGACCAGTGGTCGCAGAACATGGTCTCGGAGGTGGGACGGAATGCCAAACGCTCCTCCAGCTTCTCGCTGCCGCCGTGGGTGACCCAAGCCACCTCGGGGGCAAAGCCCTCCACCAGCTCGCCTTCCTTCTTCAGCAGGCTCTCGGGGATCAGCACGGGCATGGCAACGTTGACGTGACCCGTCTTCTTAAACTCGTTATCCATGTACTTCTGGATATTCTCCCAGATAGCGTAGCCATAGGGGCGCAGGATCAAAAAGCCCTTCACGCTGGCGTAGTCCACCAGCTCGGCCTTCAAGCAAATATCAGTGTACCATTTTGCGAAGTCAACCTCCATCGGGGTGATCGCTTCCACATTTCTCTGGTCTTTAGCCATACAGAATACCTCTTCTCTCGCGGGAAATCCGCGTTATTCTCAACTTTTTTATTGTACCGATTACCCTACTTTTTGTCAAGGTCTTTAGGGGGAAAGGGCAAAAAAGAGACCGCCATGTAGCAGCCTCCTCTTCTTCTCATTTTCTCATTCGATTGATAATTCCCAACAGCATCAGCATATCTTCCTCGCTGAGTTGTTCCATTCCCTCCACAGCCTTTTGGATCAATTCAGGGTGAGGCGCGGCATCGTCAAAAAACTGCTGCGGGGTGATCTCAAAGTAGTCGCAAATAGAGAAAAACTCCTTCAGCGGCGGAAGTGCCTTGCCGGAGGAAATATTATACACATACCCGCGGCTATGACCCAAATCATAGCTCATCTGATATTCGGAAACACCTTTTTTCAGTCGCAGCTGCGTGATTCTATCTCTTACAAATTTCTCATACATCGCTATCACCTCTTGACTCTATGATAGCTTGTCCAAAAAACAAGATAGTAGAAATATATTTGTTTTTATATATTGAAATACTCAAATAATATATGTTATAATCAATGCAGATATGTCACACGGACAAATATTAGACGAAAAATGCAAGGAGGATAACAAAAGTGGCTGATACAATGGGCACAAAAGAAGCTGAAGAACTCTGGGGTTATAAACAGGCTACCATAAGTGACTGGTGCAGAAAGGGGCTAATTGCAAATGCCAGTCAAGATAGTCCCGGCAGCCCGTGGCATATTCCAAAAAACGCAAAATGTCCAAGACCAATTAAGAAAAAAGGAGAGTGAATAATAATGAAGCGAATCTTAGCAGTCTTTTTGGTAACGGTAATGGCTCTATCCCTGTGTGCCTGCGGAGGAGGTGGCGGCAGTTCTGCATCTGTACAGTTGGGCACAACTGTATCGACTGACATTGTCGATTTTTCAATGGATGACTGTGAGTTCACCTTCGCTGTAAGCGGAACAGGTACGAACTATATGGAACCAGTCGATGCTACGAGTAACACCATTTATGTTTCAAGCACCGGAACCTGCTATGTCTCGATGACATTTACAATTCTAAATAAAAACCGTGGTGGAAGTTTGAATGTAGGTGTAAATTATGATGGCGGTTGGCCGTTAGAGTGGGAAGTTTCTTACGGTGGCAAAAAATATCCTGTAAGAGGCTTCGACGTAAGTAATAATAACGGCCAAGCCGATCTTCTCCTCCAACCTGCTGCAATTTTGGATAAGCCCTCTGGCACCGTTCTTGATACCAACAGTTCCAGAAATATGCTTTTATATTCAAACGAAAAAGTAACCCTTAGAATGATTGGTGTTCTGCAAATGGAACCCAAAAGCTTAAGTGATTCGTTTGAAATTACCGTGAATGTGCCCACCTCTTCCGGCAAATACGAGACATTCAAATATTCTGTTCCTGCAAAGAGCTAACAAAAAAGAGACCGCCGACGGCGGTCTCTTTTCATGTATCTTGAGTTTTTCTCTTACTCGCCCAGTGCAGCGCCGCACTCGGGGCAGAAGCGGCTGTTGCTGGGAGTGCCGCAGGCGGGGCAGGCCTTCAGCTCGGGGACGGCCTCGACTTCCACCACAGGAGCTTCCTCCTCGGTGACGAACTCCACGGTAACTTCCTCCTCCAAAGAGGCCTCCAGCTCAGCGATCTTGGCGCGGCTTGCCTCAATGGCGGCCACCACGTCCTTGACGGCATCGGGCATCTCACCTGTATATTCAGCGCAGAACCACTGGCCGATGGCGCAGTAATTCTTCTCCATCTCCCGCTCCTCAGCCTTAATGGCCAGACGAGCCTGAGCCGTCTCCTTCACGTCCTTTGCCTTGTCAGCGGCAAGCTCTGCCACATCCTTAGCCTTCTCGGCGGCGAGGTTGGCGTACTTCTTTGCCTTCTCACCCAGTCCATCAAAAAATGCCATACGTAGTTCTCCTTTCTTCTAATAAGGCTATGGCTGCATTATAGCTTTTTGCAGCCCCCTTTGCAAGGGTTTCGCCGCGAAATTCACAGTTTGTTTTTAATGCTCGATCCAATCGGCGGCACGCTGCACTGCCCGCTTCCACAGACGATAGTCGGCATCGCACTCGGCTTGCACACGCTCAGGGGTAAAGGTGCGCTGAGAGCGCCGCAGAGAGGAAAGCTCCTCCAGACTCTCCCAAAATCCGCAGCTTAAACCTGCCAGCGCCGCTGCGCCGAAGGCAGTGGTCTCCACCATCTCGGGCCGATCCACAGGGATCTGCAGGAGATCGGACTGCAGCTGCAGCAAAATATTGCTGACGCTTGCACCGCCGTCAGCACGGAGGCAGGTAATGTCACAGCCTGCATCCTGTCGCATGGCAAGCATCAGATCTGTCACCTGATAGGCGATGGACTCTAGCACTGCGCGGGCGATATGTGCCCGTCCCGTACCGCGGGTGATGCCCAAGATCGAGCCGCGGGCGTACATATCCCAGTAGGGTGCACCCAAGCCCGTAAAGGCAGGCACAACGATAACACCGCCGCTATTATCCACGCTTTCAGCCAAAGCATCACACTCGGGGGCAGAGTCGATGAGCTTCAGCTCATCCCGCAGCCACTGGATGGTGCTGCCGCCGTTAAAGACGCTGCCCTCCAAGGCATAGGTGGTCTCCCCATTGATCTGCCACGCCACGGAGGATACCAGTCCCGCACGGCTGCGAACAGGCTTCCCGCCCACATTCATCAGTGTGAAGCAGCCCGTACCGTATGTATTCTTGGCATCGCCCACATGGAAACAGGTCTGCCCAAACAGCGCCGCCTGCTGATCGCCTGCCGCGCCGCAAACGCTGACACCTGCCAGTTTTTCAAGACCTGCGATGCCCGCCTTCACGCTGCCGTAGTGTTGAGAATTTCCCACCATCGTGGGCAAAATGCACATAGGGATGCCCAGCATGCCGCACAGCTCTGCATCCCAGCACAGCTTGTGGATGTCGAAGAGCATGGTGCGGCTGGCGTTGGTGCAGTCCGTCACGTGCTGACCCGTCAGCTTCCAAATGAGCCACGTCTCCACCGTACCGAACAGCAGCTGTCCCCGCTCGGCCTTCTGCCGTGCCTCGGGGACATTGTCCAGGATCCAGCGGATCTTGGTGGCAGAGAAATAGGCATCGATCAGCAGACCCGTGGTGGACTGGATACGCTCGCTGAGGCCGCGGCGCTTCATCTCCTCGCACAGCTCTGCCGTGCGGCGGCACTGCCACACGATGGCGTTGTACACAGGCTCACCCGTCTGCTTATCCCAAATGATGGTGGTCTCACGCTGATTGGTCACGCCGATACCCGCAATCGCCCCCTCGGGGAGATCGGCAATGGCATCAGCGGCGGCGTGGACTTGGGAATCCCAAATTTCCATGGGGTCATGCTCCACCCAGCCCGAGCGGGGATAGTGCTGGGGAAAATCATACTGCCCCTTCCCCACAATCTCGCCCTGCTTATTAAAGACGATGGCGCGGGAACTGGTAGTACCCTGATCCAGCGCAAGGATATACTTCTCCACGGTAAATCCCTCTTTTCATTCCCTAAATTTTATGCTATGATATCCCTGTCAACAGACAAAAAACATTGGTTTTTCTTATCATATCACAGAAAGGGCGGAATTGCTATGACAAATAAAAAGGATTTCACCTTCCTCTCCACTGACGGCGCTACACAGCTCCACGGCATTGTGTGGGAACCCACTGAGGTCGCACCTGTTGCCGTACTGCAAATTGCCCACGGCGTGGCGGAGTATATTGACCGCTATGACGATTTCGCCCGTTTTATGAACAGCCACGGCGTAGTGGTGGCAGGCCACGACCATCTCGGTCACGGTCAGTCCATCACTGCCAACGGTACACCCGTCTATTTCGGTGACGGCGCAACGTGGAAAACGGTGACGGATGATGTCTATGTGCTCCACGGCATTTTGAAGGAGAATTACCCCGACCTACCCCATGTGCTGATGGGTCACTCCATGGGCTCCTTCCTCACCCGCAGCTATCTCATCCGCTATCCCTCCACAGTGCAGGCCGCCATTCTTATGGGCACAGGCTGGCAGAAATCCTCCACCATGATGGGTGGCTTGGCGCTGTGCAATATTCTCATTTCCAAGGGTGCAGGCAAGCCCAACAGCCTTATTACAAAGCTGGCCTTCGGCGCATATAATAAGAAGATCAAGAATCCCCGCACCCCTTCCGATTGGCTCAGCGTGGACGAGGAGAATGTGGACGCCTACATTGCCGATCCCCTCTGCGGCGGCGAAACAACGGTGGGTCTGTTCCGTGAGATGCTCCGCGGCATCCGCTTTAACCAGCGCTTTGCCAACCTCGACAAGATGGACGGTACAACTCCCGTGCTGCTGATCTCGGGCAACAGTGACCCCGTGGGCGGTATGGGCGGCGGCGTGCATCAGACCTATCTGGAGTTCAAGCGCAGCGGCGTTGCCGACTGCACCACCAAGCTTTACAGCGGTCTGCGCCATGAGATCCTCAATGAGAAAGCACACCGCGCCGAGGTCTATAACGATATTTGGAACTGGATGGAGGAGAGACTATGAACGATTGGGAAGCGCTGCGTGAAGAATGTCTGGGCTGTCACGCCTGTGAACTGAGCAAAACGAGAACACAGGTGGTCTTTGGCGTGGGTGACCCCGAGGCAGAGGTGCTGTTCATCGGCGAAGCACCCGGCAAAAACGAGGACGAGCAGGGTGAGCCCTTCGTCGGCCGCGGCGGTAAGCTGCTGGATGAAATGCTGGCAATGATCGGCCTGCAGCGGGAAAACATCTACATCACCAACTCCGTCAAGTGCCGCCCGCCCGAGAACCGTGACCCCCTCAACACGGAGAAGGACGCCTGCCGCGGGTATCTGCGCCGTCAGGTAAAGCTTATGCGCCCCAAGATCATCGTCTGCCTCGGACGCATCAGCGCCATGGAGTTCATCCGCGAGGACTTCAAGATCACACAGGAACACGGTCAGTTCTTCGATAAGAACGGCACGCTGATGATGGCGTTGTACCATCCCGCCGCCCTCCTCCGCGACCCCCGCAAGAAGCCCGAGACCTTTGAAGATCTCAAGCGTTTGCAGATGAAAATTCAGGAGATCTGCACCCACACGCCCTTGATTTTTGACTAAAGAAAAAGCGTAAGTCCCGCGGGACTTACGCTTTTTATCTTAAAACCAACTTGTAATGAAAATCTCCAAACCAATGAAGATCAAAATCGCACCGCCGAGGATACCCGCCTTCCCTGCCAAAGCCGTACCCGCCTTCTTACCGATCAAAATGCCTGCAACACAGATGAAGAAGGTCACCACGCCGATGAGGAGACACGCCAGCAGCGCCTCGACGAAGTTATATTCAGAGATGGTGAAACCCACCGACAGCGCATCGATAGAGGTCGCCACACCCTGCACCAAGAGGGCGGTAAAGCCCACGGCAGGTTTTTCCTCTTCCGAATCCTTGTTCTTGATGCCCTCATAGAGCATCTTGCCGCCGATATAGCCCAACAAACCGAGGGCGATCCACGGGATCAGCTTTTCAAAGGCCTTGAAATACTGAGCGATCGTGGATACACAGATCCAGCCGATCATAGGCATGGCAAACTGAAATGCCGAGAAAATACCCGCCACACCGCAGATCTTGCCCCGCTTCATATTAGGCTCGTTCAAGCCGTTGGCAAGGGACACGGAAAAGGCATCCATAGCAAGGCCAACGCCCAGCAGGATGCTATTGAAAAAGAATGTAAAGCCCAGATTCATCGTTTTCTCCTCCGTACAACAAAAAATCCAAGTACGGTCTTGACCATACTTGGTGTCAAAAAGCACAAAAAGACTCCATGTATGGCTAAACCCTTAGCATACATGAGTCTCGCAAATTAAAGCAAGCCAGACCGTAAGGTCAGCATGTTGACTTGCTGCGCTTCATCAGCGCTTGCTACTCCCTCATTGATAGAGATATTTTACCACGCCGATCTCCGACTGTCAACTACGCAAAAAAGACCCCCGAAGGGGTCTTTTTATCATTACCTGCCTCCCCCTTTGGGGGAGGTGGCACGGCGTGAGCCGTGACGGAGAGGGCTAACTTAGTCCTTCTTCTTGCCGATGACCACAGCGGAGCCGGTGGCAGCCAGCACGCTCATGCCAACGTACATGGCGATACCGGCATCGAAGGTAGCAGCGGACTCGACCTTGGTGTCGGTGACGGGGATGCTCACAACACCGGAAGCAGTGCGGACGAAGATGTCATCGCCATTGGGAGCGTTCAGACCGGTATCAGCATAGTTACCGGCACCGAAAGCCTTAACAGCATCCTCAACGCCACCAACCACGAAGGAGAAGTTGGCCTTGCACTTGGTGCAGTAGACCTTGGTCACCTCGGTCTTTCCGGCGACGGTCTTGACATCATAATCATAATCGTGAGGCTCAACAGTTACCAGATTGGTAGCCTTAGCAGCAACAGCAACACCGTTAACGTTGAAAATCATATCCGGATTGCCGTTCACATCGCACTCCACGTAGTACACATTCTTGTACAGGTAGTAAGTACCAGCATCAGCAGTGGAAGCAACATAGACATCACCGCACTTGGGGGTGGCATTGAAAGCAACCTCGACAGCCTTGGCGACATCGTCGTACTTAGTAGCACCGGTAACCTTAGCCAAATAGATGATCTTGGTACCATCGACCACCACCATATCCGCGTTGGTAGCAGTGGGAACGATGATATACTGAGAGCCATCATTGGAAATGAGACCGGTAGTAACGTTCTTCTTCTCCAGCTGATAGGTGGCGAAACTCTTCAGCTCAGTAGAAGCAGACAGGCCAGCCTTGACGGTAACGGTCTCGGTGGTGTTGGCCAGAGCGGCAGCCAGAGTAGCACCATAGGTAGCCTTGGAGCTGGTAGAAGCAGAGTTAGAGCCAACATGCTGACCGGCGTTGTTCACAACAGTACCGTTTGCGAGGAGCTGCTTGCCATCAGCCACATAGTCGCTCACGTCGTCGGTGAAGGTACCGCCGGTGACGGTGACGTC
>CAYTOO010000029.1:0-5907 GCA_964439545.1 uncultured Oscillospiraceae bacterium
GTTTTATGGTGGTCAGGCGCCACCGCCCGCTTATCCTGCCTCCACACCCCCGTCGAAACCGGTACGCCCCCGTGTTTCGATAATGAATAGTGAAGAGTGAATGATATCTTGCCTCCCCCCTCGGGGGAGGTGCCGAGCATCGCGAGGCGGAGAGGGTAATGAGGAAACGCCAACAAGAGGTGCTGTGGTCATTACCCTCTCAGTCACGCTTCGCGTGCCAGCTCCCCCAAAGGGGGAGCCTATTTTATCTGCTGGGCAGCTTCTCGGGAGAGGGATACTCCACGCCGAAGGTCTCCACGCGGACGGAGGTCATCACCTGAGGCTTCTTGGGCATGTTGTTCATCATGTTGCGGGGCACAGAGGCGATGCGGTCCACCTCTTCCATGCCCTCGAGGACCATACCGAAAGCGGCATACTGACCGTCCAGATGGGGAGAATCCTTATGCATGATGAAGAACTGGCTGCCTGCGCTGTCGGGGATCATGGTACGAGCCATGCTGAGAACGCCGCGGGTGTGGGCAAGGTCGTTCTGGAAACCGTTGGCGGTGAACTCGCCCTTGATGCAGTAACCGGGGCCGCCCATGCCGTTGCCATCGGGGCAGCCGCCCTGGATCATGAAACCGTAGATGCAGCGGTGGAAAATAAGGCCGTCATAGTAGCCGGAATTGGCAAGCTCAATGAAGTTATACACGCTCTGGGGCGCGATGTCGGGGTAGAGTTCCGCCACGATCTTCGCGCCGGACTCCATTTCGATGGTGGCAATGGGATTCATATGATTTTCTCCTTCGTCGAAAATAATTAACAAGTAACAGTTATAGACGGGAGAACGCAGTTCTCCCCTTGGCTCCCCTTGTCAGGGGAGCTGCTGAGCGTAAGCGAAGCTGAGGGGTAGTCGTTCTCTCCCTCCGTCATTTGCTTCGCAAATGCCACCTCCCTCGTCAGAGGGAGGCAAGGGCGGCAAAGCCGCCATTTAATCACCCCAACGGCAATCAATACCTGTCCTTCCGCGCACGTTCCATCTCGCGCTTGGCATCACGCTCGGCCATGGATTGGCGCTTGTCGTAGTTCTTCTTACCCTTGCAAACGCCCATCTCCACCTTCACGCGGCCATCCTTGAAATACACGCTCAAGGGAATGAGCGCATAGCCGTCCAATTTCTGCTGCTGGTGGAGCTTGCGGATCTCCCGCTTGTGCATCAACAGGCGCTTGGGTCTGTCGGGGTCGTGGTTGAAAATGTTGCCCTTTTCATAGGGGGAGATGTGCATGTTGTAGACGTACAACTCACCCTCCTTGGTGACGGCGGCGTAACTATCCTTCAAGTTCAGCGCACCGAGACGGATGGACTTGACCTCCGTGCCACGCAGTTCGATGCCTGCTTCGTGCTTATCCTCCACGAAATAGTCGTGGTAGGCTTTACGGTTCTGTGCCGCGGTTTTGATACCGCCTTTACCCATAGGTCAACTCCCTCCTTTCCCTGTCGTACGGTTTAGTAGTATACCACATTTTCCCCTCCCTTGCAAGGGGGTAACCTGTCGGGTTATGTAAACCTTCTGTGAATTGTGGAGATGTTCTTGAGATGTCGTAGGGGCCGACGACCCTGTCGGCCCACGCAGCATACGATCGGGCGGACAGAGACGTCCGCCCCTACAGGTTCTAGGGAAAGCCTCAATCAACGGGTGTAGGGGTCGATGCCCACATCGACCCGTTCAATCTCCGGTAGTCTTCCGTTAGACGGCGGCCTGAGGGCAGGCCGCCCTACAACATAACAAGAAGCCCTCCCCAAGAACAAAATCATTCATCATTCATCAACCGCAAAAAAGAGCCTTATTCAGGCTCTTTTCCATTCATTTCTTGACTCTCCTCGCAGGCGCGGCGGTTGATCTCGCGGCGCTGCTTTTTGCCCTCACGCTGGGAGCGCAGCGCTTCCTTGGCCTTTATGCGCATATTGTGCAGCACCGCCAGCGTCTTTTCATCGTGGGGGAACAGCAGCTTCAACAGTCCGATGGCGATGGCCACGGTGATGATCTTCTCGGGGGAGATGGGCAGCCACAGCATGGTCAGATACGCCCCCGCCACCGCCTTCATCCAGCCGATGTCGTAGAACGAGCCAAAGCCCAGCATGATATACGACCAGCCGTTGGTGATCATCCAGCCAAGGCCGAAGCACAGCAGAAAACGGGGATTGAGCAGAAACTGCAGGAGCTTTTTTAAGTTGTTGAAAAGGTAGTTGAGTTTTTGTTTCATGTAGGTGTTAGTGAATTTTCTATAGGAGCGTAGGGGCGGATACGCCCGTGGAGTGAAACGGAACAAGTCCCCTTGGGGGATCATCCGCCCGTGGACAGATATTTCAAGGGATTTTCTTCGATATATCGCCATATTTCCTCATAGTCCCGTTGACCACGGATGACATGGTCAAAATAAGACTTCTGCCATATAGGTCTGCCCACCTGCCGCGAAACCCAGCGTTTCAGCGAACCAATCACTGTGGAAACTTCTGCAATACCCCTTCCTTTGGTAGGCGCGATACGCAAAAGAAGGTGAACATGATCGGGCATAATACAGTAATTATCTACGGAAATATTTTTATAATGTTCCGAAATTTGGGAGATTGCCTTTTCTACAAGAGAACCTATATAGGACAAGGACACATCTTGCGGGCGGATAATATCCGCCCCTACAATAGGAGCAGAAACCGCATTTGACCAAAATAACTTTTCTCTGTCGGCGGTGCATACAGTGATGAAATATGCCCCTGCGGTGGCGTAATCATAGCCGTCAACACGAATTTTTTTGCGCTGAGGACATTCCATCACAGGTGTTCACCTCGTTTTTGACAGATAATGTTCTACGGGCGTGGGCATCGGCCCCTACAAAAGGTCAAGGGACAACCTCCGCGATTTGTTCCTCAAACAACCCCCACGGATATTCCATGGGCGGGGCGGCGGTGACATCCACACGTTTTTTCGTCACGGGATGGGTGAAGGCGAGATGGAACGACCACAGTGCGGGGTCGCAATCGGCTTTCGAGCCGTAGCGGATGTCCCCCAGGAGGGGCAGCTTGCGGTGGGAGAACTGGACGCGGATCTGATGGGTGCGGCCTGTGTGGAGACGGACACGCACCAGCGTCAAGTCCTGGGCTTCACAATACCCCAGCACCTTATAGGAAAGGGACGCCTTTCGCACGCCCTTGCGCTCGCGAGTGACCACGTAGCTCTTGTTGTGGGTGCTGTCGTGGAACAGCAAGTCCTCCAGCGTGTCCTCGTCCTGTTCGGGTCTGCCCCGGAGAATGGCAAAATATTCCTTTTCCACCTCGTGGCGGGCGATGAGCCCCGCCAGCTTGCCCGTGACAGAGGGGCTGCGGGAGAAGAGCATCACGCCGCCCACCACTTTATCAAGGCGGTGGACAGTGGCGATGTAGTCGGGTTTGTTTACCCCTTGGAAATGCCCCCGCAACAGGGCGGGCATACAGGCTTTCGTGGGGTGATCCTCGGAGAGGACGCCTGTGGGCTTTACCGCCAAGCACAGGTGCTTATCTTCATAGAGAAGGTTCATAGTGCGTTCCTCTCAGAATCTGCGGCCGCGGTAGGAGCGGTGCCGAGGGCGCTTATTGCGCTTTGCGCCGTAGCGGCGGCGCTGCATAATGCGGCGGCCGAACAGCAGGATCAGCACCACCAAAATCACCAGCAGAATGAGGGCGATATGGACGATGCGGTTAGAAAAGAAGTTAATAAGGGCCGTCTTCATAATAAGGAAGCGGGAAGCCGCCACATCGGACATGGCGAGGAGGGGCACGGTGACATAGTCCGTGTCGCCGTAGCTGAGGGTAATTTCGCCGAGACGGTCACCTGCCATAATGGGTGCGTTCACCACATCGCGGTCAAGCTTCACGGTGCGCACCAAGTCCTCGCTCTCCAAATCGTTGGGCAGCACGGCGGTGGCATCATAGGCGGGATGCACCACCACATGGCTGGTCTGCTGGCTGAGGAGCACAGGCACTTCCGTGATCATCTCATCCTCGGTGAGGACGGTGCGCATGGAGAAATTCTCAAAACCCCAGTCGTAGAGCCGCGCCGTTTCAATAAAGCTGTTGGCCACCTTGCCGCCGTTGATGGGGTCGGGGACGGCCTCGCAGCCCAGCATCACGGAGATAAGGCTGCGGTCGGCGCGGACGGCAGTGGCCACAAGGCAGTGACCTGCCGCATCGGTGGTGCCCGTCTTAATGCCCTGTGCGCCGCTGTAGAGATAGCCGAGAGCACGCCAGTTGGAAATGAGCAAGTTTGTGGAGTGGAGCTCGCGAGGGCCGCTCATGTTGGTGGCGGGGATGGTGTATGCCTTGGTGTTGCAGATGGTCATGAAGGAGTCGTGCTTCAGCGCCTCGCGGGTGAAGAGCCAAATGTCCCACGCGGTGGTGTAGTGGTTGTCATCGGGCAGACCCGAGGTGTTGGCAAAATGGGTGTCCTCGCAGCCCAGCTCCTCGGCGCGGCGGTTCATCTCGTCCACAAAGGCGGTGACGCTGCCCGAGATCTCCTCGGCGAAGATGTTGCCCACCTCGTTGGCAGAGGAGACCATGAAGCAGTACAAAAGCTGCTCCACCGTCAGCACCTCCCCTGCCATAATGCCCGCGGTGGAGGCATCGGCGGGGAGACCCGACACGGCGGAGGCGGTGGCGGTGATCTCCTGCTCAAAGCGCAGTTCGCCCCGTTCAATGGCCTCCAGCACCAGCAGCGCCGTCATGATCTTGGTGATGGATGCGGGATAGCGGCGTGCGTGGGCATCCTTTTCATAGAGGATGGCCTCGCTCTCCCCGTCCAGCAAAAGGACGGCGGTGGCCTCGATATCGATATCCTCAATGGCGTGTGCAGGGACGCAGAGCATCACCATGGAGAGGATGAGGGCTAAAAAAAGGGCAGCAATACGGCGCAATTTCATAATGACAAGTTCTCCATTTGTTGGTATAATGATGGGTAGGAAGTATGGAAACGGGCGCAGTGCCCGATGGTATCCTTATTATTATAAGCGATATTCCCTGTGCCGTCAACGGGGAGAGAATTGGGAATGTGTGACGAATCGGTAAATAATTTTGGGGTGAAGGGCTGCTGTTCCTTGTAACCTTGTAGGGGCGGATATTATCCGCCCGTATCCTACCGAAACAACACATCACATTCCGAAACCGAGGTGAACACCTGTGATGGAATATCCCGCCCGCAAAAAAATCCGCATTGACGGCTACGATTACGCCACCGCAGGGGCATATTTTATCACCGTCTGCACCGCCAATCGGGAAAATCTGTTTTGGGATACCGTAAAAATCCCATGTGACCCTGTAGGGGCGGATATTATCCGCCCGCTAAAAATACCCCTTTCGAAAATCGGCGCACTTGCAGAAGAGGCAATCTCCCAAATTGCGGAACATTATGAAAACATTTCCGTAGACAATTACTGTATTATGCCCGACCACATTCACCTGCTTTTGCGTATCGAGTCCATTAAGGGAGGCGTTACTGTGGAAATTTCCACGGTGGTTGGGTCGCTGAAACGATGGGTCTCGCGGCAGGTGGGCAGACCTATATGGCAGAAATCCTACTTCGACCATGTTATCCGCGGTCAGCGGGATTATGATGGGACATGGCAATATATTGAGGAAAATCCCTTGAAGTACCTGTCCGCGGGCGGATGATATCCGCCCCTACACCACCCCAAGAAGCCCCGATAGAATCCGTAGGGGCGGATATTATCCGCCCGTATCCTATCGAACCCTCTCCCGTATATCCGCGGGCGATTGGTAATCGCCCCTACGCCATCACAGGCGGCCTTCCCCCACCCCATAACTGTTAAAAGTTAACAATTAATAATTAACAATTAACAGTTAGTAAAGTTTTGTCGGGGATTGGGAAACCAAAGGTTCGT
>CAYTOO010000029.1:6007-17698 GCA_964439545.1 uncultured Oscillospiraceae bacterium
CCGTTTCAAGACGCCCGCAGTATTCCAATGGGCGGACAGAGTCGTCCGCCCCTACAATACTTCAAGAAATCTATTCAAATTCGTCCCCGCAGGGGACCCCATACCTGTTAACTGTTAACTGTTAATTATTAATTCAAAATACCGGAGGTATTTTCTATGAAGATCCTAGTCGTCGATGACGAGCAGCTGCTGGTCAAAGGTATCCGTTTCAACCTGGAAAACGAGGGCTATGCCGTCACCACCGCTGAGAACGGTCAGCAGGCCGTGGACTTGGCAAAGGCCCAGCCCTTCGACCTCATTATCCTGGATGTGATGATGCCCGTGAAGTCGGGTATCGAGGCCTGCACCGAGATCCGCACCTTCTCCGATGTGCCCGTCATTATGCTGACGGCACGCTCTGAGGACAGCGACAAGCTGGCGGGCTTTGCCTGCGGCGCAGATGACTATGTCACCAAGCCCTTCAACATTTTGGAGCTGAAAGCCCGGGTGAAGGCACTATTAAAGCGCTCCCGCCTTGCCGCCGCACCCAACGCCATTGAGGGCACGCTCCTCACAGGGGGCGACATTGTGCTGGACACCTTCCAGCACGCCGCCCTCTGCCGCGGTGAGACGGTGGCGCTGACGGCCAAGGAATATGACCTTCTCGAGCTTTTGATGCGCAATCCCAAGCGTGTCTACAGCCGCGAGAGCTTGATGGACTTGGTGTGGGGGTACTCCTTCGCAGGGGAGTTCCGCACGGTGGATGTCCACATTCGCCGCCTCCGCGAAAAATTGGAGCGCAATCCTTCCGAACCTGTAAACATCATGACACGCTGGGGGGTGGGTTACTATTTCCAGGACGAAGATTAACCTGCAAAATAAGTTCGCCATCAGCTATACCTGCGTCATCATCGCGGTGCTGGTGCTGCTGAACACCTACCCCCTGCTTGTTTCCCAGGATTTGGTATTTAAGTCGAAAGAAACCAGTTTGCGCAGCAGCGTGAAGCTCATTGAGGCATCCTTGAGCGGCCTTGACGAGCTGACGGAGGAGAACGTGTCCTCCGCCCTCAGTTCCATGACGGAGACGGGTGTCAATCGCCTGCTGGTCACCGACACGGCGGGGCGCATCCTCTACGACAGCCGCAAAGAGAACGGTGCTGTGGGTATGTACGCCTTCTACAGCGAGATCGCCGAGGCACTGTGGGGCAACGATGCCTTCTACTGTACCTACGATGAACAGGCTTTCTTCAGCCGCATGGCAGAGCCTGTGGTGTATCACAACGAGATCGTGGGCGCTGTCTACGTCTATGAGTACGACACGGCACAGGCGGAGCTATTAAAAGGCTTTCAGCAAAACCTATTGACCATCTCCCTCATTGTGGCGGTGCTGGTGCTGGTGCTGAGCTTTGCTCTCAGCCGTATGCTGACGCAGAGCATCTCCAATCTGCTGACGGCTATCCGACAGGTGCGTGAGGGCGCTTACTCCACCCGCGCCGAGGTACGCGGTGGCGATGAAATCGGACAGATCGCCGCGGAGTTCAACTCCCTTACCGATCGTCTCGCCACCACGGAGGAGGCACGCCGCCGCTTCGTCTCCGATGCCAGCCACGAGATGAAGACCCCCTTGGCAGGCATCCAGCTCATGTCCGACTCCATCATGCAGACGGAGAACATGAATCCCACCATGGTGCGCGAGTTCGTCTCCGACATCGGACAGGAGGCACAGCGCCTGAACCGCATTACCGAGCATCTTCTCGCCCTCACCCGTCTTGACAGCGGCAGTGTGGAAAAAGTCACGGAATCTACCGCCACGGCGGTGGACACCGTGTTGGAGCGTGTTGTCCGTATGCTTGGGGTGGTGGCACGTGAAAAGGGCGTTGCCCTCACCTGCGAGTGCGCCGAGAACGCCATCGTCCGCGCCACGGAGGATGACGTCCATCAGGTTCTCTATAACTTAATGGAAAACGGCATCAAATATTCGGGCAACGCGGGCTTTGTCCATACCCGCGCCGTGGTGGAGGGTGACTTCGTCACCATCACCGTGGAGGATAACGGCATCGGCATCCCCGAGGCTGACCGTCCCCACATTTTCGAGCGCTTCTATCGGGTGGATAAGATGCGCTCCCGCGCCGTGGGCGGCACGGGCTTGGGTCTTTCTATCGTCAAGGACACGGTGGAATACCGCGGCGGCACCATCACCGTGGATGGCCGCGGGGAAAACGCAGGCACGGTCTTTACCGTCCGTCTCCCCCGCGCGGAAAGCGAGGTGGCAGGATGAAACGACTTCTCTCCCTCCTTCTCGCCGCGGTGATGCTCCTTAGTCTCTGCGCCTGCAAGACACAGGAAGAAACGGTCACCGAGGGTCTCCACCTCTATGGGCTGAACGATGCCGAGCGCCGTCTCGGCGGCGATGTGATCACCGCCACCGTCGTGCCCTGGTCGCAGCTGCCCGAGGATCGGGAAGAACAGGCTCACGCCGTGGTGGAGCTGCTTTTGCAGTCCACCGAGGACTATCTCTCCCCCTTCCCCACGGGGACGATGGTGCGTTCTGTGGAATTGTCGGGGTCTACGGTCTACGTGGACTTGTCTGCGGCCTACTATCAGCTGGGGGACATGAACCAAACCATCGCCGATTACTGCTTGACCCTGTCCCTCACCCAGCTGACGGGCATCTACGCCGCCACCATTACCGTGGAGGGGCGTGCGCTGCCCTACCGTGATAAGCAGCTCCTGCTGTCGGGTGATGTGCTCCTCTCATCCATGGATGACGTGGTGCGTACCCTGACGGCGCGGCTCTACTTCCCCGACGACACGGGTGCGCTGGTGGCCGAGGCGCGGCTTTTGACCCAGTATGAGGGCGAGAGCGGCGCGCAGGTGGTGCTGGAAGGGCTGCTGCAAGGCCCTGAAAGTGATGAACTGCTGCCCCTCCTGCCCGAGGGCTTCATCGGCATGACGGCACGCATGGAATCGGGGGTGTGCCACCTTAATATCCCCGCCGATAGCATGGCGCTCCTCTCCGCTCCCGACAATACGCTCGAAGCCATCGAGCAATCCCTCTTAAGCATCGATGGCATCCGCGAGGTGCAGCTGTACATGGACGGCGAACCGCAATAGGATGAAAAAGAGTGCGCTTTTTGCGCGCTCTTTTTTCATCCTATGACTAGGTATTTTTGGCGGGCAAAGCCCGCCCTTGGCCCCCTCTGACGAGGGGGCTGTCAGCGTTAGCTGACTGGGGGAGAGAACAAACAAGGGAAAGTTCATATTTGTCGTTCTCTCCCTCCGTCATTTGCTGCGCAAATGCCACCTCCCTCGTCAGAGGGAGGCAAGGGCGCTGTCGCGCCGTAAACACCCCAAGACCCCCTTGCGTTCCCCCGCACTCTCTGCCATCTGCACCTCAAAAATAACTGTTAACTGTTAATTAGAAAACCTCTCCTCACTAATACCTCCCAAACACCCCTTTGTTGCCCCGAAACGGGCAACACGCAAAAAACAAATTTTCCAAACTCTCCAAAACAGACAA
The DNA here is from genome assembly GCA_964439545.1 of uncultured Oscillospiraceae bacterium. Taxonomy (GTDB): domain Bacteria; phylum Bacillota; class Clostridia; order Oscillospirales; family Oscillospiraceae; genus Vescimonas. The sequence goes on from CAYTOO010000029.1 coordinate 9,507, forward strand.
CCAGCACGCCAAAACCGCAAAATTTCTTCACTTTTCTCACACTTCACTTTACCGTGATGCAATGCATTGCATTGCATGCCAATAGAAATAACAAGAACAACAACAGTAGAAAAGAAAATTACAGTAAAAGTAATTTTCTTTTCTACAATAACAATAATAATAAAAAAGGCGGGCAGGCGTTGCGCTCTGTGGAGGGAGCGCCCCGCCCTGCCCGTAGGGAAATGAAGAATGAAGAATTAATAATTAATAATTGAGGTGTCCGCCTTGAGGCGGACAATTAAAATTATCCGCGTAGAGGATACCGACATTATTCACTATTCATTCTTCATTGAGAAAATTTTCTCACCTGTTGCCCATTCGAGGGCAACAAAGGGGGTTTTTGTCCCTGTAGATAGAAAGACCGATCACCACTCCCGCACCCTTTGGGTTGACGGGGCGTTCCCTAGACCCTGTAGGGGCCGACGACCCTGTCGGCCCGCATCAGAACACTCACAAACTTGCACGGGCGGATACCCCAAGGGTACTTGTGTCCCGATGGGACACGGCGCTCGGCGTCCGCCCCTACAAATTCTATTGAGGCTTTCCCCAAGAACAACAATTATTCATCATTCATTATTCACTATTCATCATTCACCAAGGAGAACCCACCTATGAAACTGCACATCCCTCGTCCTAACCCGCGGCAGGCGGAGTTTTTGTCCGCTACGGAGAAATACATCGCCTTTGGCGGTGCTCGCGGCGGCGGCAAAAGCTGGGCCGTCCGCACCAAGGCCAAGCTCCTCGCCCTCCGCTACGCTGGCATCCGCCTCCTCATCCTGCGGCGCACTTACCAGGAATTGGAAAGTAACCACATCCGCTTTTTGCGCCAAGAGCTACACGGCATCGCCGACTACCGCGCCACCGACCGCATTTTCACCTTCCCCAACGGCTCGACCTTAGAGTTTGGCTACTGCGCCAATGACGGCGACGCCGACCGCTACCAAGGTGCGGAATACGACGTCATCTTCCTCGACGAATGCACGCAGCTGAAGGAGCAGTGGATGCGCCAGCTTGCCGCCTGTGTCCGCGGCGTCAACGACTTCCCCAAGCGCATTTACTATACCTGCAACCCAGGTGGCCCGGGGCACAGCTACATTAAGCGGCTCTTCATCGACCGCCGCTTTGAAGGGGGCGAAAACGGCGCGGACTACCGCTTTATCCCCGCCCGCGTGACGGACAACACCGCCCTCTTAAAAGCCCAGCCCGACTACGTGAGCCAACTGGAAGCCCTCCCCAAGCGCTTGCGCCTTGCATGGCTGGAAGGTCGGTGGGACGTATTCCAAGGGCAGGTGTTCACCGAGTTCACCGACGACCCTGCCCACTACCGCGACCGCCGCCACACCCACGTCATCGACCCCTTCGACATCCCCCGTGAGTGGCGCATCTACCGCTCCTACGACTTCGGCTATGCCAAGCCCTTCTCCTGCGGCTGGTGGGCGGTGGACTATGACGGCTGTCTCTACCGCATTCTCGAGCTGTACGGCTGTACCTCCACACCCGATGAGGGCGTATTGTGGACACCCGACAGGCAGTTCCGCGAGATTCGCCGCATCGAGGACGAGCATCCCTACTTGAAGGGCCGCGACATCCGCGGCGTGGCAGACCCCGCCATTTGGGACACCTCACGAGGCGAGAGCGTGGCAGAAACGGCGCTGAAGTACCGCATCTACTTTGAAAAGGGCGACAACCGCCGCATTGCAGGCTGGATGCAGATGCACTATCGCATGCAGTTCGATGCCGAGGGGTATCCCCAACTATACGTGTTCAATAATTGCAAGGGCTTCATCCGCACCGTGCCCCAACTGATGTACAGCGATGCAAGTCCCGAGGACGTGGACACGAAGCAGGAAGACCACATTGCAGACGAGACAAGGTATTTTTGTATGTCGAGACCGCTAGCGCCGCGGAGACTCTCCAGCGCGGCCACGATTGCGTATAATCCCTTGGGATAGCGGGCGGATAGTATCCGCCCCTACAACATCCCAAGAAGCCCTCCCTAGAACCCGTAGGGGCGGATGATACGCCCGCTCGGACGGCGGAACGCCGTCCCTTGCCTCCCTCTTTTAGGGGAGGTGGCCGAGCGCCAGCGAGGTCGGAGGGGTATCGCAGAGGCTTTCGTTACGTGAATGTTCGTACTTTCTTTTCATCAGCGAAAATGTAGGGGTCGATGCCCACATCGACCCGCCGTCTATCGGGGTGCTCCCGTATATTGACGGGCGGACAGGGTCGTCCGCCCCTACACCATCGCAAGAAGCCCTCACTAACTGTTAATTGTTAACTGTTAATTGCTAACTGTTACTTGTTACCTGTTACCTGTTAACTAAAAAAAGACACCCGAAGGTGTCTTTTTTAAGGCTATTACGTTTACTTGTTCTGCGCCGTCAGCTTGCGCTTCTTGGCACGCTGGATGTTCTCCTTGATGACGGGGCCCACCGTCTGGATAAGGATGACCACGATGAGGACGAGACCCTGGAAGGTATCCTGAATATCCACGCTGAGGCCGGGGATGGAGACGATGATGAAGTTGATGGTGGTGTAGGAAAGGGCACCGAAGATAACGCCCACCAAGTTACCCTTACCACCTGCCATGTTGACACCTGCCAGCACAACGGCGGCGATGGCGTACATCTCGTAGCTGACACCGGAGGAGGCAGGGGTCACGTTACCGATCTTGCAGGCCTGCAGGATACTGGCAACACCGACGCAAACACCCGTGAGGATAAACACAGAGATCTTCACCCAAGTGACATTGATGCCTGCCAGACGTGCGCTCTTCTCATTGGAACCCACGGCGTAGACAGTCTTACCATACTTGGTGTTCTTGGACAGGACGATGAACAGCACTGCCATGATGATGAAGATGAAGGTGATGTAGGGGATGGAGAAGCCGGCGATGGAGAGCTTGCCGGTACCGAACTGCATACGCAGGAACTCATACTTGCTGTTGTCGCTGATCATGGCGAACTGGCTGGAAGAAGAGCCGGAGATGGCGGGGTCGATCTTACGCACCACGGACAAGGTCAAAGAGCGGTAAATAAGCATCGTACCCAGCGTTACCACGAAGGGGGGCATCTTGCCCAAGCCCACCAAAAGGCCGTTGATCGCGCCGCAGATAGCACCGGAGACGATGGCGGCCAGCACCATCAAAATGATGGAGTTGGTCATGTTAAAGACCATGATGGTCACGCCGGTGCACAAAACGAGGGACGAGCCCACCGACAGGTCGATCTGACCCGTGATGATGACCAGCGCCATACCGAGGGCGATGGTACCCACGATAACGGTGTTCTGGCTGGAGAGAATGGCGGCAATGTGGCTCCATGCGAAGCGGTTGCCGTTGGAGTTAATGGTGATGGCGTAGCCGATCAGAATAATAAACAGGACGAAGATGAAGCTGTACTGAGACCAGATGTGGCCTACAGTAGACAGTACGCTCTTTCTTTCTTTCTTCATTTTGCTGCCTCCTCGATAGTCTCGATTGCATTGGTGGAATAGAGCATGACATCCTGCTCATTGACCTCGCTGTGCCGGAAGATCTTGATGATCTCACCTTCATAGAACACCACGCAGCGGTCAGCCACCTTCTGGATCTCGGGGATCTCAAGGGTGTTGATGATCACCGTCTTGCCCGCCTCGGCAAAGCCGAGGATCAAGCGGTAGATCTCCTCTTTTGCACCCACGTCAACACCCTGCGTGGGGTTATCGAACAGCAGCACATCGGCACCGATGTTCAGGCAGCGACCCAAGAATACCTTCTGCTGGTTGCCGCCGGAGAGGGAGAGAATGCTGTCGGCGCTGTCGCCTGCCTTAATGTGAAGGGCCTCTTTCTGCACGCCGTAGCGCTCGTGCTCCACCTTCATGTTGATGAAGGGCTTCTTACCCTTGCTGAGCTCATGCTCGGCGAGATAGAAGTTCTCCATAATGGTCATGTCGGGCACCACGGAGTTCTCCTTACGGTTGGAGGCCAGCATGACCACACCGTTCTTCATAAAGTTGACGATGCTGCCGCTCAGGGGCTTGCCGCCCACCTTCATAACGCCGCCCTCGGAGGGCAGTGCGCCGAACATGGTCTGCATCAGCTCGCTTGCACCGCAGCCTGCAAGGCCGGTGAAGGCCAAAATCTCGCCACGGCGCACCTGCAGATCGATGTTATGGAAGCCCTGACCGCTGTAGTTCTCCAGCTCCACGATCACATCGCCCAATTCGCGGGCTTTATACACGTCCTCGTCCACATACTGGCTGCCCACCATGAGGGAGGTGATCTCGTGAGGCGTGATGTCCTTTATATTGCCCGAGGCGATATACTCGCCGTTACGCAGCACCGTGTAGCGGTCGGCGATGGCGAAGATCTCAGGCATCTTATGGGAAATGAAGATAAAGGATTTTCCCTGTTCTTTCAATTTTGTCAAAATTTCAAAGAGATGGTCGATCTCTTTATTGGACAGTGCCGTGGTGGGCTCGTCGAGAATGAGGAGCTTGGCATCCACGTACAGTGCCCGACAGATCTCCAAAAGCTGCTTTTCACTGGTTTTCAGCTCCGAGACCATGGCAGTGGGGTCGATGTCCACGCCGAGGTTGTCAAACAGCTCTCTGGCGCGCTGTACCTGCTCTTTTTTCTTCAGCAGGCCGACTTTATTGGTCAGCTCACGGCAGAGGAAGATGTTGTCCGCCACAGTGAGGTCGTTGATCACATTCAGTTCCTGATGGACGAAGGCAATGCCCGCCGCCTCCATCTGATGGATGGTGGGGTTGTCGTAGGTCTTGTCCATAAAACGGATAGTGCCGCTGTCGGCGGGGATAACGCCGGTGAGAATGTTCATCAGCGTGGATTTGCCAGCGCCGTTCTCGCCCAGGAGGGCGTGGATCTCACCTTCGTCCACGGAGAATTGGATGTCAGACAAGGCCTGAGAACCACCAAAGGCCTTGGAGACGTTTTTCATCTCAAGGATCGTCATAACGTTGTCTCCTTGTTGTACTTGGTATCGTAGGTTGGGTATCGTAAATCAGCAGGTCGCGGATGCAGGGGGAAAAGCCCCCTGCATCCGCGGAGATATTGCTAAAAAGCGCTAAATAGCGATGCTAAATTGCGTAGCTAGTTAGCTTAGGCGTGGCCCTTGAAGCCCTCGAAGTCGGCGACGTTCTCAGCGTCAACGATCCAGGTGGGCTGATACTCACCGGAACCGACCTCGTAAGCCCAGTCGCCCTCGAGATACTTAAGACCGGTCTCGATGATGTCCTGCATCATCTTGGGGCTGAAGTACATGCTCATCATGTCATCGAAGTACTTCTTAGCCAGCTCGGACTGAGCGTCAGTGCCGGCCATGACATCATACAGCTCCTGCATACCGCCGATAGCGGAGATATACACGTTCATAGCCTCCAGGTCAGCCAGAGTAGCCTCGGAAGCGCCGGCCTCGAGATAGTTCAGCACGCCGAAGGTCATCTCATCGTCCATGGAGTAGATGTACAGGTTGCCGCCATTGGCCTTAGCGGTAGCAACGATCTCGTCGAACTTCTGCTCGATGTAGTCGTAAGCACCGTCAGCGGACCAGTTGCAAACCACGGTGTAGCCGCTGAAGACAGCGTCCAGAGCGTCCTGAGTCCAGACCTCGGTGGTCTCGTACTCGCCGGTCTGCTTGTCAGCATACTTGATCTCGCCGCGCAGGAACTGCTCGAAGCCCTCCTGACGACGGGAGCAAACGGTACCATTGTCGCCGTACAGCACCACCACGGTGTCACCGGGCTTCATGCCGTTGGCCTGCAGCCAGTAAGCGATACCGGCGCCGCACTGCCAGTTATCACCGGAAGCGTTCAGGATGGCGTACTTCTCAGTGGCCTCGATGATACGGTCGAAGGAGATGAAGGGGATACCCTCAGCATACAGAGCCTCCTGACCTGCCTGAGCAGAGTCATCCAGAGCCATCATGACGACCTCAACAGCGTCACCGTTAGCGATGATGGTGTTGCACTGGTCGACCTGCTCCTCACCGGAAGAGGCAGCCATGTACACAGCCTTGTACTGACCGGCAGCGGTGATCTCCTCGCACTTAGCCTGAGCATAAGCACCGGCCTGAGCGGTCCAGCCGTGGTCGGGGGTGGGGCCGAGGACGTACAGGGTGTTTGCACCGGCATCGGCAGCGCCATCGTCAGCGGGCTTGTCGCCGCAAGCGACCAGACCCAGCACCATGACGAGAGCCAGAATCATTGCCAAAACTTTCTTCATGTTTGGTTCCTCCAAAATTTTATTTATAATAGCTGCACTTGGCAGTTATTATCTCACTTCACATCCACTGCAGCGCCGTTGCCCTCGGAGGACTCCAGAGAGGCGAACACAGCGTGCATGGAATTGATCAAACCCGTGGCATCCAGCGTGCTGGGACGATCCTCCACGATGGCGGCAACATACTCGTCGATGACGCCGGAGGAGGTCTGGTTGTCGTTGGTCTGGATCTGCTCCACATCGTACATGGCCTCCACGCCGTCGCGGAACTTGATGACGATGGAGTGGTCGGGGTTATCGTAGATGCGCATGATACCCTTGGTACCATAGAGGATGGTGGAGTTATCCTCTGCGCCATAGTAGCTCCAGCTGGTGGTCATAGTGCCGTACGTACCCTCGGACATCTCGTAGATGCACATGGCGTTATCGTCCACGGCGATGAGCTCATCATCCTCGCCACGCTTATCCAGGGTCAGCACGCGGGCGGAGGTGCGCACCACATCCTGATCCAGCAGGAAGCGGATCAAGTCGGTCTTATGGATACCAAGGTCAGCCATAGAGCCCATGACGGCCTGCTTCTTATCGAAGAACCACACGCCCTTGCCGGGGGTGATGGACCAGGTCTCGGGGCCGCCGTGACCGAAGGTGGTGCGGAAGGTGACCACGCGGCCGATGGTGTCCTTCTTCAGCAGGTCGTGGGCCAGCACGTGGGCCTTGGTCAGGCGCTGGTTATGACCCAGCAGGAGGCGCTTGCCCGCCTTCTCGGCCTCCACCAGCATCTCCTCGCACTCCTCGGCGGAGATGGCCATGGGCTTTTCGCACAGGACATGCTTGCCGGCGCGGAGAGCGGCGATGGTGACAGCGGCGTGGGTATGGTTGGCAGTGCACACAGACACGGCATCGATGGTGGGGTCAGCCAACAGCTCTTCCATGGTGGCGTAGGCCTTGCAGCCGTACTTCTCCGCCATCTCCTGTGCCCGCTCGTACACGAAGTCGTAAAGACCCACCAAATTGGCGTCCTTATTGGCGGCGTACTCGGGGAGGTGACGAGCCTGGGTAATGCGGCCGCAGCCGATGATACCGATGTTCAACATAGCACTTTCTCCTTATTCAAGTAAGTCCTGTCTTTCCCTCGCGGACAACAGTACACGTAAATCACTGGGTCTCACGGCGCGATTCTTCGGTGGAAAGACAACATAGCAACTGGATTCTCATACAGCTTCATCATAGCCTCCCGCCGCGGGAAAGTCAATGAATTTTTACAAAAATGTTAAATTCTATCCCTATTTCACAAAAGGCTGTAAAGAATTTGTGGGGAATGACGAGGCGCGGAATAATACTTGACAAATATCCTGTTTGGCGATACTCTAAATCCATCGAGAAACTCCCCGAATTACATTATAATATAAGGAGAAAGCATATGATCAAGTTTGGTCTTCTTACCGCTATTTTGGACGGCTGGACCTATGAGCAGGCCGTGGATATCGCCGCCGAGATGGGCTTTTGCTGTCTTGAGGTGGCCTGCTGGCCCGCAGGCAAGGCCGAGCGCCGCTACGCAGGCGTGAGCCACATCGATGCCGAGCGTGTGCTGGAAGATGATGCATACGCCGCCCATGTGGTGGACTATGCCGCCGCCAAGGGTATTCACATCTCCTCTCTGGCCTTCTATCCCAACACCATGGATGCTGACCTGGACAAGCGCAATGCCGCCATCGAGCATCTGAAGAATCTCATCAAAGCCAGCGCCAAGCTGAAGGTCAACATGGTCACCACCTTCATCGGCAACGACCAGTATAAGACCGTGGAGGAGAACATCGCCCTCTTCTCGGAGATCTGGCCTCCCATTATCAAGCTGGCTGAGGAGTGCGGCGTGAAGATCGCCATTGAGAACTGCCCCATGCTCTTCGGCGCTGACCAGTGGCCCGGCGGTCAG
>CAYTOO010000030.1:0-17463 GCA_964439545.1 uncultured Oscillospiraceae bacterium
TCCTCCATTATACAGGATCCTGGGGCCTTTGAAAAGTTCTTTGACAAACTGAGAAAAAACGCCAAGCTGCTGCTTGGCGTTTTTTCTTCGCGGGGACGGAGAGAGGGGGATGAATCAATAAGAGAAATCAAGAATCATTTGGCATCAGTAATACCCGTGCCACTTGGATCTCACCCGAGGCCAAACCCTCCAACTGCGCCTTTACATCCGTCAAGGGTGCAGTTTTCACAGTGTAGAGGGAGGTGTCCAGCCGTCCTGCACAGATGAGACGGAACAGGGTGAGGATCTCCTCTTTGGTGTAGGTGAAGGATAGCTTGAAGTCCAGCTGCCGCGGACCGAGGGCGGCGCTGACGAGGGGATAGGGACGATTATCGCTGCCGATGACCATGATCTGTCCGTTTGCCATGCAGAGATCAGCGCAAGTCGCTGTAGAGGCGGGCATACCCGCCGTTTCAAAGCAGACATGTGCGCCGCCTGTGTGGGCAAGGAGCGCCTTTGCTTCCTTGATAGATGCCTCGTCAGCAGGATCAAAGACGAAGTCTGCACCTGCTTTTGCCGCAAGTTCACGGCGCTGGGGGACGGGGTCAAAGGCGATGATGCGGCACGCACCTGCCAATTTCGCCGTTTGAATGACAGAGAGGCCAATAGAGCCGCAGCCGGACACCACCACGTCATCGCCCACCTTCAATTCCGAGCGGCGCACGGCGTGGAGACCCACGCCAAGCACATCGAACAGTACTGCCTGCTCAAAACTGACACCCTCGGGGATCTTGAACAGCTCATTCCGGGGCTTTTTGGACAGAACGTACTGGGCGAATGCGCCCTGCGTGTTGGGGCCGATACCCAGCGTGTTGGGGAAGGCATGGGGGCAGGTGTTGGGATTGCCCGTATTGCAGGCGTAGCAATCGCCGCAATCACCGGGCGGGCCTACCGCCACGCGATCACCTACGGAGAAGCCCTCGACACCTGCGCCAATTTCAGCCACATAACCTACCGCCTCATGACCGGGCACAAGTTCCCAGTCGAAAATACCTGCGGATTCATAGGCGTGGACATCCGTGCCACAGATGCCGCAGTATTTGACTTCTACCAGCACCTGTCCGTGACCAACGCTTGGCTTGTGGATCTCTGTCAGTTCTACATTTCCCGGGCCATGGTAAAGCATCGCTTTCATGGCAATCAATCCTTAAACATTCTGCGGGGCTTATAGTTGCGGTACTTATTCATAGCGCCCATAACTTCTTCCTTATGCTTGAAGAACTCAGCGTGGATCTCGCCCAACTCGTCCAAGTGGTTGGCGCGGCCCTCGTTGAAGAGACGGCAATGCTCCAAACCATTGGGGGCAAGGACGAACTTCAGCTCGCCGTTCTCATCCATCTCAAAGTCGCCGCCGGCGCTGCACATGGCGCACTCGTACTTGTAGGACAGACCATCCCAATGGGGCTCCGCCTTCAGCATGAGGTTATTGTGGCACACGGGGCACCAACCCTGCATCTCGCCCACATACTTCACCTCGTCATAGGGCAGCTTGCAGGCGTTGGCCACATTCTCGCCCAGTTTATGAGCCTGCTCAAGATACTTGGGAACGATGGAGACGTGACCGGGGCTTGCCATACGCTTACCCATCATCATATCCACCACCTTGAAGGACTGCATGAACATGGGGATGCCCAAGCCTGCCAGTGTCAGGGTCTGCCAGTTCAGCGTAGCGCCGCCGGTGCAGATAATGCCTGCCACGCGCTCGGGGGCCTTGTCCACCACGCCTGCCTTGATCTGCAGTGCCCACTCATAGGGCAGCCAGCGGTCGGTAAAGACCTTCCACAGGCCGTGAGGGCCGACGGTAAAGGAGGGGATGGAGACGATCAGACCATCGCAGGATGCCATCTCTTCCATAATGGCCTCCATGTCATCCTTGCCGCTGAAAATGCACTTGGGAGGCTGCTTCTTCATCATGACCTGCATCATGCAGGCTTCGCAGCCGGTGCAGGGATTGATTTTTGCATCGTGGAGATTGAGCCAAATGACTTCTGCGCCCTGTGCCTCGCAGGCCATCAGCGCCTCTTTCAGCAGAACTTCCGTGTTGCCACCGGGACGTCCGCAGTTGATACCCATAATTTTCATTGTTTTATCTCCTCCGTTAATCTATATTGCGTTGCCGCTTGTACCCGATATTATTGTAACACAGCGAAAATTTTCCGGTTATTTTAATTTATGCCGAGAATATAACCAAATGGAATAATCTTTGCTCAAACCATTTACAAACGGGGAAAATGGAGATAAAATAGGGGGAAAAGAGGAGGTGTTGTCCGTGACGGTGGAAAAGATCCGCTATTTCATCGAGGTAGCCCGCGCCGGCAGTATGACACAGGCGGCGCGAAATCTCTATGTCTCCCAGCCCAATCTCAGCAAGCAGATCGCCCAGATGGAGGCCGAGTGCGGCTTTGCCCTTTTTTCCCGCGACAGACACCGCTTGGAACTGACGGAGGCGGGAGAGGAACTCTATGAGCATATTTTGGAAGTTCCCCGCATTGTAGATGAGGCCTTTGCCCGCGCCAAGGAGCGCAGTATGCAGAGTATGCGCCACCTCTCTATCGGCGTGATGGAACTGCAGGCCATGAGCGAGATGCTCATGCCCGCTATTGTCCGCTTTTCCAAGGAATTTCCCAATGTGGATGTGGATTTGGAACGCACGGGCTTTGGTCGCCTCAGAGCAGGACTTCATAACGGGGATTATGATATCATCGTGACCATGTGCTTCGATGCCCGCGCCGAGGTGGATGTCTGCGAAATGGTCCTCAGTGAGCCCTTTCCCATGATTGCCGTCCATAAGGATAACCCTTTGGCTAGCCGCAGCAGCGTATCCTTTGGTGAACTGCGTGATGAGCCCTTTGTGCTGATCTCCTCCAAGGAGACCCCCAGCGGCGAGGAGCAGTTTATGTCCGAGTGCGCCCGCTTCGGCTTTGTCCCCAAGCTGGTGCGCCGCCCCTCTTCGCTGGAGAGCCTGCTGCTGTGCGTAGAGGCGGGACTTGGTATTGCCCTGCTTGATAACAACATCCGCCTCGATCCCTCCACCCCTGTGCGCTTGGTACCTGTGAAGGATGTGCCCGCTATGTCATTCTCCGCAGCGTGGAAGAAGGATCGTGAGAGCGATGTGCTGCGTGCCTTTTTGGAGATTTTGAAATCCGGCGCTTGACAGGGGAGAGGGTTAAATTTATAATGATGGTAGTTCCTTTATAGCCGCTTGTACCCGCAATTCGGTTAGAAAGGAAACTTTGTCATGGATAAAAAGTTAGAGAAGCTGATCCTCAAGACCCACGCGGTACAGGAGATCGAGAAGCTGATCAACACATATGAGTATAAGCTGTCCCGCGCCCTCTTGGAGGATGTGGAGCAGCTTTTTGCGCTTAAAATGCCCGATGTACGTATTGAGTTGACCTTCGGTAAGTATGTGGGTGCTGAGGGAATCCACCGCTGCATTGTGGGTCTCCACGGAAAGATGTTCCGCGAAGCAGATGGTCAGCCCGCCATCGGCACGTTCCACATGAACAACAACACCACCGGTATTATCGAAGTAGCGGGGGATCTAAAGACCGCCAAGGGTCTGTGGACCTGCCCCGGTACTTACAATAATAAGGATGCATCTTCTCCCACGGGTGCCGTGTCTATGGCAGGTGCGTGCCTGCGCAGCTGTGACTTCATCTACGATGAGGAAGAGGAGCAGTGGAAAATGTGGCACTATGTGGTCACGGGCGTTATGTCCTACCGCATGGGCGAAACACCTGCCAGCGGTGGACAGGATGTGGCTACCGCTGATTGGAAGGATCTCTTTGATGAGGCTAGTCGTCCCGATGGTCCGGCTACCAACAAATGGGTCTATGCCCCTAATCGCCGCGTGGAGTATAAGGACTATAACCGTGTCCCCGAGCCCTACGAGACCTTCTCGGAGACTTTCAGCTATTGAGTATGCAAAAATCCTCAACCCGATTGGGTTGAGGATTTTTCTTATGCAATTTGTTCTGCCGCGGACTCTTGGTGCAGTACATAGAAAATTTTCACCAAGTTGATGAACTTCATCACCAAATGGCCTTTTCGCAAGTAGCAGCGGTAGATGTTCTCACCGTGCTGAATCTCCATGTACTTACCGGGCTTGAAGGGCAGGGTAGGCAGCGGCGCGGTGGGGAAGGAAAGTGTTGCCTTTTTACCATTCAGCGTGCCGCGGAAGGTGAACTCATTTTCGTTGAGCCGCAGCGTGCCGTGGCCCACATCCACAAACTTGTGGGTCTTTGGGTCGATCATATGAACTGCCGTCACATCCTCCAACCATACATTCTCGCCGTTTTTCACCTGCTCTGTCAGAGAATCGAGGATAAAGCGGCTCCAATCGGATACATAGCGGATCTCGGGGCCAAAGCCCTTGGTGTTGTGGAGGAAGCCCAGTTCATCGCTCTTGACCTCATAGCCGCACTCGCGGCAGCAAAGGGTGTTGCCGTCATGGACTTCTATGGTGAACTCCGACTTACAATGGGGACATTTATAGAGTACATGCTCCAAGCCCTCAATGTTGTCGTTATGCTTGTAGCGGAATTGCAACTCCTCCTGCTCACGATAGGCATCGTACAGCAGTGCTTCATCAGCCTTGCGCTGGATGGTTTCCAAATCGGCAGCAGCCAGCTCTTCCTTGGTGAACAGCTTATACACATCCATAGTGGTTTTGCCGGGACGGATTTTTTTCGACCACTTGGGCATGGCAAAATATGTACCGCGGCAGCGGGCCACGTAGACATCTGCCTTCAGCCACTGGAGAAACTTATACGTTGCCAGCGGCACGGGGGTGGAAAGACCATCCTCGCACATGAGCCCTGCAGGATAGATGACCAAGGGCTGTCCATGCTTGATGACGGATTTCATTTTCTTCATGTCCGCCACGGTGGTTTGGAACTGCTGCTTGGGGATGGCACCCAGCTTGTTCAAGAATCCCGTGATGGGCAGCGAACGATAAAAAGACTGGCTGATAACGAAGGACATGGGTCGCTTCGTCAAGTTAATGAGAGTCAAAAAGTCCAGCATGGACTGGTGATTGGCAATCACGACATAAGGACCTTTTGCGTTTTTTATTTCATTTCTCAAGACTTGCGGACGGAAAAGATACTTTCCTACAATGCCGCAAATGCTCTGTGCCAGACGGTAGCAAAATAGATTCGGTTTTGTATAGTACATACACGCTCCTCTCTCTTCCTAAAGAGCAGTATAGCAGAAAATTAAGGAAGCGCAAAGAACTTTACAGAAATTTGTCGAGGCAATTTCAACAAAAAACCTCCCGCTTTTTTGGACGGGAGGTCTATGTATTGAGGTTGTTACTGCTCTGCGTGGCGCTTGATGGCCTCGAAGGATTCATCGCTGAGGACGTGTTCAAGACGGCAGGCATCCTCACTGGCAGTCTCCTCCGATACGCCCAAACGCACAAGGAAAGAGGTCAAAAGGGTGTGGCGCTCATAGATTTTCTCGGCAACCTCTTGCCCTGCGGGCAGGAGGGTAATAAAGCCGTTCTCATCCACGGATACGTAGCCGCCGGCCTTCAAAAGTCCCATAGCGCGGCTGACGCTGGGCTTGGAATAGCCCATATATTCGCCCACATCGATGGCGCGGACATGGGGATTGCGGCGCAGAAGCACATAAATGCTCTCCAAATACATCTCTCCGGATTCCTGCAGGTGCATAGCGTCGCCTCCTTTTTACATCGTTTCGGTTACTATACCACAAATTTTCCAAAAACGCAAGGGGAAAGGCAGATCGCCGTTTTACTTGTAATTTTTTCCTCGTGATGGTATACTACGGAAAACGAGAAATAGGGAGGTGGCCTCATGGTGCTTTCTCTGCGGCCTTGGCGCTTATTTGATGATTATACTGCCGTCACAGCGGAATACTTGGAAAAGAAGGGGATCAAACTCCTTCTTTGCGACCTTGATTTTACTCTTGCCCCCAAGGGAGTGAAAGTGCCTAACGACTCTGTTCGAAATTGGATCGCCTCCCTCCATGAGAAGGGCATCACGGTGATGATCCTGTCCAATAATCGCCGACCTGTCCGTGTGGAGCAGTTCTGCGCCCCTTTGGGCATCCCCTATGAAGGACACGCAGGCAAACCACAACCCAAGGGCATCTACCGCGCTATGGCCCGTGTAGGGGCAAAGAAAGAGGAGACCGCCATGCTGGGGGATAAGCTCCTCACCGACATGCTGGCGGCAAATCTGGCGGGCGTGCTGGGCTTGATGGTAGAGCCTCTTGGCGGCGCGGTAACCCCGTGGCAGAAGGTGCTCCACGCGCTGCAAGCGCCCTTCAAGCGCTTTCCCCGCGGAAAGGAGTAAGTAGTATGGATCATATTGCACGATTGACCGCCGCTTTGGGCGAATTGGATGCCCTGCTGCTGACAGGGGAGAGCAACTGCTTTTACGCCACGGGCTTTCTGGGCGAGGGCGTCGCGGTGGTGACGAAACAGGGCGCACATTACATCACCGACAGCCGCTATACCGAGGCCGCGGAAAAGACCATCGGCGCAGCCGCCAAGGTGTGGGAGATGAGCCGCGAAAACCCCGTGTCCGCCCTCATTCGCCGCGCTTTGGAAGAGGCAAATGCTGAGAAGGTGGGCTTTGAAGACGAAGTGATGTCCGTTGCCCAGCACAAGGTATTTTCTGAGAAATTGTCCTGTGAATTGCTGCCCGCCTCCAAGCTGCTGACGAGTCTGCGTGGCAGCAAGGATGAAGAGGAGATCGGGCGCATGGTGCAGGCACAGCGCATTGCCGAGGGTGCATTGCAGCAGCTTTTGAAGGAGATCCGCATCGGCATGACGGAGAAGGAGATCGCCGCGCGGCTACAGTATCTCATGGTGTCCGCAGGGGCGGAGAAGCTGTCCTTCGATACCATCGTGGCCTCGGGCCCCAACGGTTCCATGCCTCATGCCGTGCCTACGGAACGAAAGGTTCAAAAGGGAGATTTCATCACCATCGACTTTGGTTGCGTCTATCAAGGCTACTGCTCCGACACAACTCGAACCATAGCGGTAGGGGAGGTTAGCGACGAGATGCGCCGCGTGTATGACGTTGTGTTGGAAGCGCAGTTGGCGGGTATTGCCGCCGCCCGCGCTGGTGTCAGCGGCAAGGACATTGATGGCGCTGCTCGCGAGGTCATTGAGAAGGCAGGCTATGGCAAGTATTTCGGTCACAGCTTTGGCCACAGTCTCGGCATCGACATCCACGAAAGCCCCAACGCATCCCCTGCCAATGAAGAGCCCATGCCCGCGGGTGCGGTCATCAGCGCAGAGCCCGGCATCTATCTCCCTGGCAAATTCGGTGTGCGCATCGAGGATGTTTTGGTGCTGGGAGAGGACGGTTGCCGCAATATTACCACCTTTCCCAAGGAACTGCTGGTGATCAGCGGGTGAATTTTGCAAAAAATCCTGTAAAAGGCTTGCCAAATACTGTGGCATCGTGTAAAATATTAGAGGCCATTTAGGCACATATTATCAATCCGAGGGAATCGCGATGTTCCCTCATCAATTATGGGAGGAATATCATTATGGCAACGATTACTGCCGGCGATTTCAGAAACGGTAAGACCTTCGAGTACGAAGGCAAGATCATGCAGGTTATCGAGTTCCAGCACGTCAAGCCCGGTAAGGGCGCGGCTTTCGTCCGTACCAAGATGAAGAACATCGTGACCGGCGGCGTGACCGAAACTTCTTTCAACCCCACCGCTAAGTTCGAGGAAGCTTTCATCGAGCGCAAGGATATGGCTTATAGCTACAACGATGGCGACCTGTACTACTTCATGGATCAGGAGACCTTCGACATGGTGCCTCTGGGTGCTGATCTGCTGGGCGATGCTTTCAAGTTCGTCACCGAGAACACCATCTGCAAGGTTCTGAGCTACAAGGGCAGCGTGTTTGGTCTGGAGTGCCCCAACTTCATGGATCTGGAGATCACCGAGACCGAGCCCGGCATCGCCGGCAATACCGCTACCAACACCCTCAAGCCCGCTACCGTTGAGACCGGCGCTGAGGTGCGTGTGCCCCTGTTCATCAACATCGGCGACAAGATCACCATCGACACCCGTACCGGCGAGTATCTGAGCCGCGCTAAGTAAGTAACATCCAACCACTGTACATCGTAGAAAGGAGTACAATCATGGGAGTTTCTGAGAAGGTAGCATATCTGAAGGGTCTGGCCGAGGGTCTGGGTCTGGATGCCGAGTCCAAGGAGGGCAAGCTGTTTGCCGCTATCATCGATGTTCTGGATGAGATGGCTGAGGAGATCCTCGATCTCGAGGAAGAGATGGCCGATATCGAAGAGGGTCTCGATGCTGTCAGCGATGATCTGAGCGAAGTGGAGGAGACCCTCTACGAGATGGAGGACGAGTTCGATGACGATGACGAAGAGGACGAGGATGAAGAAGAGGATTGCTTCATGACCACCTGCCCCGCTTGCGAGGAGGAGATCTTCTTTGACGAGACCGTTCTTGAGGACGGCGAAGTCATCTGCCCCAACTGCGGCGAGAAGCTGGAGTTCGATCTGAGCGATCTTGCCAATGCTCTGGAAGAGCTGGAAGAGGACGACGACTAATTCCATTAATACTTGAAAAGACCTCCGTATGGTTCGCCATACGGAGGTTTTCTTGTGTCATTTTGTTGTTAGTGCTATTAGCATACCTATATCGCCGCAAAGAGTGTATGTGCCACCACGGAAATCTACCCAAAGGTCAAGATCTTCCACAACTTCATGAAGTTCGTTCAATTTTGGGTCTGCAGGAGACAGGTCGATGACATAGTGGATAAAGTCATTCAATGCACAGAACGCTTCATTTTCAAACTGTGTGCCCATGCCATACAGTTGCCAAATCAAAATGTTTTTTGCCTCGCGATTCACTTCATCAGGCAAATATTCTTCTCGCAGATAGTCATAAGTGCTCATGAGATGCAGAATATCCTGTTGCAATGTTATCGCTTCTTTTCTTCGTTCAGCAACAAGTGAGAGCACCAACACCACCATCACCAACACAACAGCAACGGCTACGAATAGAATACGCTTTCGCTGTCGGCGGCGGTTTTCCACCGTAATGGACAGTACCGTCTCAACAGGGGAGGGGATAACCTCCACATTTTCAGTATTCACATTTTCCTCCTTATCTGCGGCGCGGCAGGTAAGCAGATCATCCACCCGCAGGTCAAAGACATCTGCCAAGGGCTGCAAGAGGGTCACATCGGGGTAGCTAAGCCCGCGCTCCCACTTGCTGACAGCCTTGTCTGTCACATGGAGTTTCTGCGCCAGCATCTGCTGGGTCAATTCCTGCCGCTTTCGATTCTCGGCGATGAATGCGCCGAATTGTGTCTTATCCAAAGTGATCACCTCGCCTATAGTGTAGCACGCCGCCCCATAAACACAACCGACCAACGGTAGAATTGAGGGAGATTGTGTCCAAAACATAAATTATTTGAGAAAAGGTTGCCAAAATTTTTCTTTGTGATATACTTATATGTAATGTGTCTTGACACATCGCATAATAAATAGAAAATACGAGGATCGGGATATGAGAACAGAAGAAAAGCTGAACATGACCATGCTCTGTGACTTCTATGAGTTGACCATGGGCAACGGTTATTTCAAGAACGGCTATAAGGATCGTATCACCTATTTTGATGTGTTCTTCCGCCGTGTCCCCGACGGTGGCGGTTTCGCCATTGCCGCCGGTCTTGAGCAGCTCATCGACTATATCGAAAACCTGCATTTTTCCGAAGAAGATATTGCATATCTCCGTGGCCGCAACCTCTTTGATGAGGAGTTTTTGGCCTATTTGAAGGACTTTACCTTCACGGGCGACATCTACGCTGTCCCCGAGGGCACGCCTATGTTCCCCCGCGAGCCTATGGTGGTGGTTCGCGCCCCCGCTGTGGAGGCACAGCTGATTGAGACCTTCACGCTGCTGACCATCAACCATCAGAGCCTCATTGCCACCAAGGCAAACCGCATCTGCCGCGCAGCAAAGGGTCGTACGGTGCTGGAGTTCGGCTCTCGCCGTGCCCATGGCTATGATGCCGCTATCGTTGGCGCCCGCGCTGCCTATATCGGCGGCTGTGACGGTACTGCCTGCACCATCTCCGATCAGCTCTACGGTGTACCTGCAGGCGGCACCATGGCTCATGCCTGGGTGCAGATGTTCGACACGGAGTATGAGGCCTTTAAGCACTACTGCGAGGTCTATCCCACCAATGCAACGCTGCTGGTGGATACTTACAATACCCTTAAGTCCGGTGTGCCTAACGCCATCCGTGCCTTTAATGAGGTCTTGAAGCCCTTGGGCATCACCAAGTGCGGTATTCGCCTCGACAGCGGCGATATGGCATACCTCAGCCAGCAGGCTCGTAAGATGCTGGATGAGGCAGGCTGGACGGAGTGCAAGATTTCTGTGTCCAACTCTTTGGACGAGTATCTGATCCGCGACCTTCTTATGCAGGATGCCAAGATCGACCTCTTCGGTGTCGGCGAGCGCATGATCACCGCCCGCAGTGAACCCGTGTTCGGCGGCGTGTATAAGCTGGTAGCCGTGGAGAAGGACGGTGAGATCGTCCCCAAGATCAAGCGCAGCGAGAACGTGGAGAAGATCACCGTGCCTCACTTTAAGAAGCTCTATCGCTTCTATGGCCGCGATACAGGCAAGGCCATTGCTGACTATATGACTGTATATGATGAGACTGTGGACGATAGCGGCGATTTCACGATCTTTGATCCCTACGCTACGTGGAAAAAGAAAAACGTGTATAACTTCGAGGCCCGCGAGTTGCTTGTGCCCATTTTCCTCAATGGTAAGCGCGTGTACGACTGCCCGCCCTTGAAGGAAGTGCGCGACTACTGCGCCCAGCAGGTGGATACCCTGTGGGACGAGGTCAAGCGTTTTGAGAACCCCCATTCTTACTATGTGGACTTGAGCCAGAAACTGTGGGATATCCAGCACGATTTGCTGGAAAAAACAGAGGAATAATCTACCGCAGGGCTGTCCGTGTTTTCGGATAGCCCCGCGCCTATTTAAAGAGAAAGGACAGCTCATGAAGAAACCCCGCGTACAACAGAAAACAGAGCGTCGCATCAGTGCAGGTCTCCGTCTTGCCCTCGTTGCGGTGCTGTTTGTGCTGCAAATCGCGTTGGTAGTGGCGCTGTCTCTGCTGCTGCAGCAGCGCATGGCCATTGTTTACACTATTCTCGGGATTTTGGCCATCATCGTTGCCATCTGGGTCTATACACGACCGGGGAGCAGCAGCTATAAAACCGGCTGGGCGCTGCTGATTTTGGCGGTGCCTGTAGCGGGCTTAATTCTCTATCTTCTGTGGAATGGTCAACCGACACACCGTTCTAATTTGAAAAATGTGCCCTATCCGCCGGAAAACGATGATCGCCGTAATCGCGATAAGGAAACACTGGCAGCCTTGGGCCGAGACATCCCCAAATGGTATCGTGTCGCTACTTATGCTGCCGGGGGTGGCTTCGTACCCTACAGCGGCACCGATTGGGAATATCTCTCTACGGGCGAAGCCTATTTGGAGCATATGTTTGCCGCCATGGAGAAGGCGGAGAAGTTCATCTTCATGGAGTACTACATCGTCACCCGCGGCGAGATTTTTGACCGCCTTGTGGAGATTTTCCGCCGTAAGCGGGAGCAGGGCGTGGAAATTAAGCTGATTTTTGATGACTTCGGCAGTATGATGCGCTTTGGCGGGGAAGAGGTGGGTATGCTGCGCCGTATGGGCGTGGAGACGAAGGTCTTTAACCCCGTCCATCAGTATGTGAACCGCCTGTATTTTAACTTCCGTAACCACCGCAAAATCACCTGTATTGACGGCCACATCGCCTACACCGGCGGCGTGAACATCGCTGATGAGTATGCCAACATTATTGACCGTTTCGGCTATTGGAAAGATGGCGGTGTGTGCATCAGCGGCGAGGCTGCGTGGGGCTTTACTCGTGAGTTCCTGCGTATGTGGGAGCGTATGGGCGGCAAGTTCCCGCAGCCCTACGATGAGTATCGCCCGCAGATTGCGATAGCGGGGAAGGGGTACTGCCAGCCTTTTGCCGATGGTCCGGACAATAACCCCCTCAATACTGCCGAGGATATTTTCCTCCACCTCATTAACCGCGCTCAGCATACCCTCCGCATCACCTCACCCTATCTTGCCATCGATGAGCCTATGATCCGCGCACTGTGTACAGCAGGTGACAGCGGTGTGAAGGTGCAGCTGATGATGCCTGGTACGCCCGATCATAAATTTGCCTACTTGGTGGCCGAGTCCTACTTCGGAGAACTGATGCGACATGGTGTGGAGATATATACCTTTACACCCGGCTTCCTGCACGGGAAAACGGTGCTTGTGGATAACGAAATTGCCGTCATCGGCACGGTGAATATGGACTACCGCAGCTTCCATCTCCACTACGAGTGCGGCACGATCCTCTACGGCGAAAATGCCCGTTGCGGATTGGAAGAGGACATGGACGAGATCATCTCCCAGTCCCGCCGCGTTACCATCAGCAGTTGGAGAGTCCGCCCGTGGCTTAGAAAGCTGACGGGAATGTTCCTGCGGCTGTTCGCCATGTGGATGTAAGACTCTACCTTGACAAGGGAAAATTTTGGGTGTACAATCACCATACAATCCAAGGGGTGCTGGCGCAAGCCGGCTGAGATACAGCGTAGTGCCGCTGTGACCCTCGAACCTGATCCGGATAATGCCGGCGTAGGAATGTGGTCATAGTTTGCGCTATTCGCCGCATTGCATCGCCCGCAATGCGGCGTTTCTTTTTCGGTTCTGAAAGAGCGCCGTAGCGGAGAACAATTTAAGGAGGTATGATTATGAACCACCGTAAACTTCGTTCCCTGTGTGAAGGCGCTGTTCTTTTGGCAGCAGCGCAAGTCCTCAGCTACATCAAGCTGTGGGAAATGCCTTGGGGCGGCAGCGTTGTGCTGTCCATGATCCCACTGGTTTTGTATGCCGTGCGTTGGGGTCTCGGCTCCGGTCTGCTGGCAAGCTTTGCTTTTGGTATCCTGCAGTTCGTCTTTGACGGCGGCTTTGCTCTCGGTTGGCAGTCCATCGTTGGCGACTATCTGCTGGCCTTTGCCGTGCTGGGTTTTGCGGGACTTGTTGCCCACCGCAAAAGCGGCGTCTTTACCGGTACGCTGATCGCCGGTTTTCTCCGTTTCCTCGTTCACTATGTGGTGGGCGCCACCATTTGGGCAGAGTATATGCCTGAGGTCTTCTTCGGCCTGACCATGAAGTCTCCGTGGTTCTATTCGCTGCTGTATAACCTCGCCTATATGCTGCCTAACATCGCCATTACACTGGTGGTCTTTGCCGTGGCCTACAAGCCCTTGAAGAAGTTTTTCTTAGCAGAAGACCTCAAATAAAACGTCATATTTTCCCGTAAGCCTCCACTCGAAAGGGTGGGGGCTTTTGCTCATTTTACCGCGCTAAAGTTACGGTTTGTGAGATATTCCAACTGAAAAGGAAAGATTTTATACGGTATTACAAAATATTTGATATGCTAACAAAAAGCTTGATATTAGTTTAACAATGTTGTAAAGTGATAATAGTGGAATAGATTTGTAAAGATAAATTCTGAAATATAAAGAGGAGGATACAGGCAATGGCATATGAAGAATTCATGAGTATGTATCGTGAAAAACTCACCACTGCTGAGGAAGCAGTGAAGGTGATCAAATCCGGCGATTGGGTCGACTATGGTTTTGCCACTACCCATCCCCGCGTACTTGATGAGGCACTGGCAAAGCGCGCCCCTGAGCTGCAGGAGGTGAAGGTGCGCGGCGGTATCTGCCTGTGGCGTCCCGCTATCTTCGATATTGAAGAGCCTCATAAGCACATTATTTTCAATTCCCACCATACCAGTGCCTCCGAGCGTAAGCACATCGATACGGGCGCTTGCTTCTACACTCCTATGCGCTATTCTGAGCTGCCCCGTTACTGCTACGAGAACTTCAATAAGCCCGATGTTGCCATGTTCCAGGTTGCGCCCATGGATAAGCATGGTTACTTCAACTTCGGCGTCTCCGCCTCCCATCTGAAGGCTGTGTGCGACACCGCCAAGACGGTCATCGTTGAGGTCAACGAGAAGATACCTCGTGTCTATGGTGGTTTCGGTGAAGCTGTCCATATCTCCGACGTGGACATGATCGTGGAAGGCCGCAATGATCCTATGGGCATCCTGCCCTCCGCTGAGCCCACCGAGATCGATAAGAAGGTGGCAGAGCTTGTGGTGCGCGAGATCCCTAACGGCGCATGCCTCCAGCTGGGTATCGGCGGTATGCCCAATGCCGTGGGTATGATGATCTGCGAGTCCGATCTGAAGGATCTCTCCGTCCATACGGAGATGTACGTGGATGCTTTCGTGGATATGTCCTTGGCAGGTAAGATCAGCGGCAAGAATAAGAACATCGACCATGGTCGTCAGGCATTTACTTTCGCCGCAGGCTCTCAGCGTTTGTACGACTTCATTGATGAGAACCGTATGTGCATGGCTGCCCCCGTCAGCTACATCAACGATATCCGCACCATTGCCTCTATCGACAACTTCATGTCCATCAATAACGCCGTGGATATCGACCTCTATGGTCAGGTCTCCAGCGAGACCTCCGGTACCCGCCATATCTCCGGTGCTGGCGGTCAGCAGGACTTCGTGCTGGGCGCTTATCTCTCTAAGGGCGGTAAGAGCTTCATCTGCCTCAGTTCTACCTACAAGAAGAAGGATGGCTCTCTTGCCTCCCGTATTCGTCCCACCCTGGCTGAGGGCAGCATCGTCACCGACACCCGCACCAACGTTATGTACGTGGCTACCGAGTACGGCTGCGTGAACTTGAAGGGTCTCTCCGTTTGGGAGCGTGCCGAGGCGCTCATTTCCATCGCCCACCCCGATTTCCGTCAGGAACTGGTGGAGGCCGCCGAGAAGCAGCACATCTGGCGCAGAAGATAAATCGTGCATTTACGCTTGCTGCCGGAGGGGATAAAAATGAAGTGTCCTTATTGTGGAAGTGAAAGAATTGAAGAGGGGATTGCTTGGGGCCAAAGTGCTGAGATCGGTAATATTGGCTTAAAGTTTATCACCGGTACAAGTTTTTTTGGCGTGGTTGGTGTTGCTCAGGTCTATTCCGACCTTTGCTTGGACTGTAAGGCGATTTTGAAAAGCTACATTAAGGAAGATACAGACAAAAACTGGCATCACAAGCCCTGAAGCATTGGGGCAAAATAATGTTTAGAAAGAGCGCTATTTTCGGATAGCGCTTTTTTCTTGCCTAACTGCGCCATTTGGGGTATACTGATAAAAACGATATTTAAGGAGGAAACTCCTATGACATTACGATCAACAGCCCAAAAGATGCAGGATAAGACCATGCCGCTCTGCACCATGGTGGTGGCAGCGGCAGGCAGCAGCAGCCGCATGGGCGGCGTGGATAAGCTCTTTGCCCCCGTTGGCGGCGTTCCTGTGCTGCTGCGTACTCTGTGGGCGATCGATAACACCAGCCTCGTCAGCGAGATTATCGTGGCAGCAGGGGAGAGCAACATGGAAGCCGTTGCCCAGCTATGCGCAGGGGCAGGTCTCCGCAAGCCCATCCGTGTGGTGCGGGGCGGCGCGACCCGTGTCCATTCCGTGCTGTCTGCGGCGTTGGAAGCCCAGCCCAAGACAGGTATCATCGCCGTTCATGACGGCGCTCGTCCCTTTGTCAGCCCCGAGCTTATCGATGAGCTGATCCGCGTGGGCTACCGCACCCAAGCCGCCGCACCCGCCGTGCCTGTGAAGGACACGGTAAAGGTGGTAGGGGAGGACGGCACAGTAATTACTACCCCTGACCGCGCCACTCTTCGCGCCGTACAGACGCCGCAGGTATTCCATGCAGACCTGTTGAAAGCTGCCCTTACCGCTGCATTGCAGACGGGTGCAGCCGTGACCGATGATTGCTCCGCGGTGGAGCTGCTGGGAAAGAAAGTCTACCTGTTCCCCGGAGAGGAGCGCAACATTAAGATCACCACGCCACAGGATCTGGCAGTGGCTGAGAGCATGATAGGGGAGGAACTGCTATGACAAATCTCCGCATTGGACATGGTTATGATGTCCACCGATTAAAGACAGGCCGCGCCCTTATCTTAGGCGGCGTTACCATCCCTTATGACCGCGGTTTGGATGGACACTCCGATGCAGATGTCTTGACCCACGCCATCATGGATGCCCTCCTCGGCGCAGCTGCAGCAGGGGATATTGGCAAGCTGTTTCCCGACAACGATGAAGCCTTTCGCGGTATCTCCAGTTTGGAACTTTTGCGTCATGTAAAGCTGCATTTAGCAGAAAATAACTATAAAATCGTGAATGTTGACGCTACAGTTATTGCCCAAGCACCCAAGCTGTCTCCCTACCGCGAGGAAATGCGGGAGAAGTTGGCGAAGGTCATGGAGGTAGGCGTTGATCAAGTCAGTGTGAAAGCCACCACTGAGGAGCACCTCGGCTTCACCGGCAGCGGCGAGGGAATTGCCGCTCACGCCGTTGTGCTTATTGAACGGGTGTGACCACCCACTGTGGACAAGTTTATAACGGAATCAACCTTAAAAAGTCACCCGAATCGGGTGGCTTTTTTTTGTTGTGCATCATATACTGCCCTAAAAGGGGGTGCATTGATGGCACAGGTTCTCTTTGCCGCTGACTCTGCCACAAAAGCACAGCGGCTCAATCGTTTATTTGCCGAGCGCGGCATCGGTGCCACGGTACAGCATCTTCCGGTGGGGCTGACCACGGAGGGGTGTGCCTACGCTGTGGCGGTATCACCGCGCCGTTTTGAAGCTGCACGGATGCTGTTAAAGCAACGGGGGATAATGGTGCGGCGCGTATTTTTCTATGACGAAAATGGTTATCGAGAGGTGAGTCTATGATGTATTTTGATGCCGGTGCGACCACGCTGGAAAAGCCTGTTGCCGTTCGCAATGCCGTGGCGCGGGCGGTGAACACCCTGTCCTCGCCGGGACGGGGCAGTTATCGCGCCACGCAGTTGGCGGAGGAAACAGATTATGCCTGCCGAATCACTGCCGCCAAACTCTTCGGCATAGCTGAGCCCGAGAATGTGATTTTTACTCACAACGCTACCCACGGACTCAATATTGCCATCCATTCGCTGGTGAAGCCATGCAGCCGCGTCATTATCTCTGGCTACGAGCATAACGCCGTCACCCGTCCTCTCCACGCTATTCCCAATGTGGAGTTGACCATCCTCGACACTCCGCCATTTCAGCCCGAACGCATGGTAGAGGAGGCGAAAAAGGCGCTGGAGAAGGGGGCAGACGTGTTCATCTGCAATCACGTATCCAACGTGTTCGGCAATGTGCAGCCTGTGGAAGAATTGGGGCGCATGTGCCGGGAGAAGGGAGTGCCCTTT
>CAYTOO010000031.1:0-17421 GCA_964439545.1 uncultured Oscillospiraceae bacterium
AAGAAGGCCGCCACAGGGAGGGTAACGGAGGAGGAAAGACCATCCAAGCCATCGGTGATGTTCACGGCATTCACCGTACCCACGATGACGAAGGCGGCAAACACGAGGTAGAGCCACCAAGGCAGGACAATGTGCCCGTGCCAGAAGGGGATATAGAGATTGGGGCTCAGCATACCCTCGTAGCGCATGAGGCAGATAAAGGCGATGGCCGCCGCCAGCTGAAGGATGAACTTTTGCGGTGCGGTGAGACCCGTGTTCTGCTTATGGCGAATCTTCTGCATATCGTCAATACAGCCGATGCCGCCGAAAATGAGGGCGAACACGAACACGTAGATGTGGCGGAAATCTCCCGCCATCATACCCTTCCAGCCCATGATGACAATGGCGATGCCGATGCCCACCATGAACATCAAGCCGCCCATGGTAGGCGTGCCCTGCTTCGTCATGTGCCATGTAGGGCCGATTTCTTTAATGCTCTGTCCCGCCTTCAGTCTCTGCAGTGCAGGGATGAGAAACTTGCCCACCACAGCCGTCACAACGAAGCTGATGACGAGGGCGAAAATAATGCTTTTCATATCCTTTGCTCCTTTTGCCGCCCCCCTTGGGAGGCGGCGATGGTGAATTCCTTAGTGTTTCAAATGCTCCGCCACGATGACCCGTTCATCCATGGGGAAGTGTTCATGGTTAATTTCCTGATAGTCCTCGTGACCTTTACCCGCCAGCACAATGACATCGCCAGCTTGTGCGTTGTCCATGGCGTAGTGGATAGCCTTCACGCGGTCGGGCTCCACGGCGTAGGCTGCCCCCTCGGGCATGCCTGCCAGGATCTCATTGATGATAAACATGGGGTCCTCTGTGCGGGGATTGTCGGAGGTGACGATGGAGAAGTCGGCAAGCCGTGCCGCAATCTCGCCCATGACAGGGCGCTTGGTGCGGTCGCGGTCACCGCCGCAGCCAAACAGCACCACCACGCGGCCCTTGGCGAAGGCCTTCGCAGCAATCAGCACCTTTTCCAGTGCATCGGGCTTGTGTGCATAGTCGTTCAAGATAGTGTAGTTCTTCCCGGGGGTGGGGATAATTTCCATTCTGCCCTTCACGCCGTGATTCCGCGCCAAGGCATCGGCGCAGTCGCCCAAGGACACGCCCAAGTTCCAACAGCATGCCACCGCATCCAAAGTATTATATACGGTGAACTCCGCGGGAATGCCCACGCGAATGTGATTCCACTCAATATCTGCCTCGGCATCGAACTCCACACTGCCTGCAAGAAGCTGTACATTCTTCGCCATCAAGTCCGCCTTGCCGCGGATACTGTAGCTGAATTTGCGGCAGGGGCAGTTCTCGATCATTCGCTCTGCCCAAGGGTCATCGGCGTTATAAACCGCCGTGTCGCACCGCTGGAAGAGAATGGCCTTGGCATCGCAGTACTCCTCCATAGTCTTGTGGAAGTCCAGATGGTCGCGGCTGAGGTTGGTGTAGATGCCCACGGCGAAGCGGATACCGTACACGCGGTCAAGGCTCAGCGCGTGAGAGGAGACCTCCATCACCACGTGGGAACAGCCGCTGTCCGCCATCTGACGGAACAGACGGTGCAGTTCAAAGGATTCGGGGGTCGTGCGCTCGGTGGGGATGACTTCCTTGCCGATCATGTTCTGAATGGTGCCCACGAGACCCACCTTTGCACCTGCTTTTTGCTCCAAGATGCTCTTAATGAGGTAGGTGGAGGTGGTCTTGCCGCTGGTACCCGTCACGCCGATCATGGTCATTTCGCAGGCGGGATGGTCAAACCAGTTACCGCCCATGAGCGCCAGCGCCTTGCGGCTGTTTTCCACCACCACGCAGGGGATGCCCTCCACAGGGCGCTCCACCACGGCGCACACTGCGCCCTTTTCCGTCGCCATGGGGACGAACTTATGTCCATCCACCGCCTCGCCCGAGATGGCAACGAAGATGTCGCCCTCCGCCGTGGTGCGGGAATCGTAACTAACGCCGCTGATGTCCATGTCCATATCCGCCGTGGCAGACACGATGGGGATGCGGTGAAGCAGGTCTTTCAGTTTCATAGTAAAAGTCTCCTTTTCCCGAATTGTACTGCGAAAAAATTCACGCGAGGTTGATTATACCAGTTGCGGGGGCAATAAGAAAACTACCGAGATTGCTTAAATTTTGCAAATATTGCGCTCTTTTACGGCACTTTTTAGTCCCGCACCGCCGTATCGCCAAGGCGCACGGTGACCACCGCGCCAGCCTCCAGCTGTGTGCCGTGTTCCGTCTCCTGAGAGAACACGCGGACGGTGCTGGACTCTGTACCCGTTGTGCCCGTGAAGCGGAGGTAGAGTCCCGTGTTTGCCATAACGGCGTTGGCCTCAGAGGGTGTCATACCCACCAAGTTGGGCACGGTACAGAGATCCGTGGGCTTTTCCTCGCCCATGTAGATGATCACCGTGGACTTACCTGGGATAATTGCGCCGCCCACGGGGGTTTGGTCGGTGACCGTCTCCCCATCGCCTATCACGCGGCAGGCAAAGCCGCGCTCAGTGAGCTTACTTTTGGCCTCATCGGCGCTCATGCCGATAACGCTGGGAACAGTGGTATCGATACCCAACAGCTCATCAGCACTGTAGCTGGGCTCGAAGCCGAGGTAGGGGAGGATCTCCGCCATAATGGCGCTGGAATAGGGGGCAACCATGTTACCGCCCGACACGTACACGTTGGTGGCACGGCTGGGGGTATCCATGGTGATAAGCATCATAATTTCGGGGTCATCGGCGGGTGCAAAGCACACGAAGGAGACAACGACGTCGCCCGTCTGTCCCTTATCTGCCGTACCTGTCTTGCCGCCGATGCGATAGCCCGCCACCTGACCATTCTTACCCGTACCGCTCGCCACCACGTACTCTAAGCACTCGCGTACTTGTGCAGAGGTCTCCTCGGAGATGACTTGACGGACGGGGGTGGCATCGTGGCGATAGAGGACGTTGCCATCACTGTCGCGGCTCTCCTCCACCAAGTAGGGGGTGTAGAGATAGCCGCCGTTGACGCAGGCGGCCTGTGCCGCAATGAGGTTGAGGGGCGTGACGGTGAAGTTCTGACCGAAGGCGTAGCAGGCAAGGTCGAGCTGTGTGAAGGCATCCTTCTGGGCAAACACGCCCTGCGCCTCACCGCCCAAGTCCACCCCAGAGGTGGACATGAGTCCGAAGGAGTTGAGATAATCGTAGAAGGTGGTCGTACCCAGCCGCAAGCCGTAGTTAATAAAAGCGGGGTTGCAGGAGTTACCCACCGACTGCGTCAGGGTCTGCTGACCGTGACCTTCCTTGGAAGAGCAGTGGATGGTCTCACCCGACACTTCTGTGTGTCCCGAGCAGAAAATGGTGGTGGTCTCATCCACCACATCCTCCTCCAAAGCCGAGGCGAGGGTGATGATTTTGAAGGTCGAGCCGGGCTCATAGGTATCGTTTAAGCACTTGTTGCGCCACTGGGTCAGCTGTGCCTGGGCCTCGGTAATTTCCCCGCGCTCGATTTGCTCCAAAAGTGTCTGGTCAGTGACGGTGGAGAAGTCATTGAGGTCATAGTTGGGGTAGGAGGCCATACCGAGGATGGCGCCGGAGTTCACGTTCAGCACCACGCCCGCCGCGCCGTTGGCGGGGGAGAAGGCATCGCACATCTCCTCAATGCCCTTTTGCAGGTAATACTGTACCGTGGCATCCAGTGTTAGCTCCAAGTTCTCGCCGTGTTCGGGGGCAAAGTACTGGGAGTACTCAAAGAGCATGTCGTTTTCCAAGTTGTCTTTGGCGGTGACCACCAAGCCCGACTCGCCCTGCAAGCGGGTTTCATACTCCGCCTCAATGCCGTAAAGTCCCGTATAATCCGTGCCCACAAAGCCGATGACATGGGGGGCAAGGTCGCTGTAGGGGTAATAGCGCTTGGCATCGGTGGCGAGATATACGCCGTGAACACTGTATTCGTTGATAAATTCCCGCACCTTATCAGCGATATCCTCCTCCACGCGGAGAGCGAGGACTTCATACTGGGAATAGGTGCGCTCCATCTTCTCATAGATACCCTCCTCGCTGATCTCAAGGATCTCGGCGAGGGTCTCGGCAAGCTGTGCCTTCGTCCACTTGGCGGGCTTTTCCGTGTCCTTGAGCTGTGCATCCAGCTCAAGAGGGGAGAGGAACACCGTTTCCGCCGTAGAGGAGATGGCGAGGATGTTGCCCGAGGCATCGTAGATGGTGCCGCGAGAAGCCGTCACCACCGTGGAGCGTGTCTGCTGGCTCACCGCCATGGATTGTAGCTCCTCATGGCGCACGATCTGCAGAGAGAACAGCTTGAAGAACAGCACCACGAACATGGCTATGCCCATAATGAGCATGAGGATCATGGTGCGACGCTGAATCACGCGGTTTGCGCGGCGCACGGACTCGTCTTTTCTGTTGTGCTGAGGGGTCGTAAAAGCCACGGAAAAACCTCCAAAACGGGGAAATGGGCCGCAAAAATCCCATTTCCAAATGCCAAGCAAGGAGCAAGAAGAACCCTTCTTACTCCTTGCCTATTTCTTTCAAACTATACGCCGCTATCATCGGAAAAATTCCACCACCGACACGGCGCTGCGCTGTACATCGGCGAATACCTGCGCCGTTACGCTTGGTTCGCCGCTGTACACCACGGCGCTGTCGTTGCCGCTGAGGTCAATGTATTGAATCTGCCCCGATGTGGGCTTGGACATACCCTCTGCCTCTGCCACCGCCTTGATGGTGGCAAGATCGAAGGTCTTTTCATACTCCGTCAAGAGGGCGATGTGCTCGCTCTCCAATTCGGACAGTTCATTGTTCATGTGGGAGATAGAGGTGCCCACCGTTGTCAGCTGTACGTAGCCCAGCAGCAGTACCACCACCAGCGCACACATGGTGGCAACGCCCATAGCCAGCAGGGGGGAGGGGCGGGTCTTTGCCTGTGCTTGGGTGTGAGCCTCTGCGCGGCGGCGCTGAACAGGTTCTGCGCGGCGCTCGGGCATTGCGCCCGCTTCTTCCAGCTGGCGCTCTAATACGAGAGCATCGAGGTCATAGGCGAGGCTACCGTAGGTGGCGGACTCGTTCACGCGATATTTCTTTCCCACAGTAACCCCTCCTTTCTCTCAAATGCTGATTTTTTACACTTTTTCTGCCACGCGGAGCTTGGCGCTTCTGGAGCGGGGGTTATACTCCAGTTCCGCCGCACCCGACACAATGGGCTTGCGACTCACCAGTTTCATCTTCGGCTTCTTGCCGCAGACGCACACGGGGAAATTGCTCGGGCAGGTACAGCCCGTTGCCAACTCCTGCATGGTCTTTTTAATAATGCGATCCTCCAAGGAATGGAAGGAGATGACCGCCAGGCGGCCACCCACGTTCAATACCTCAGATGCCGCCTCCAGCATGGGAGGCAGAGCATCCAGCTCGCCGTTGACGGCGATGCGGATGGCTTGGAAACTGCGCTTGGCGGGATGCTGTTTCTCCCGCAGTGCCGCAGGGGGCATGGAGGACTTGATAATGTCCACCAACTGCGCCGTGGTCTCAATGGGCGCAACCTCTCTTGCGCGGCAGATACCCTTAGCAATGGCGGGTGCGTACCGCTCCTCGCCGAAGTCGAAGAGAATGCGCCGCAACTCTTCGTAGCTCCACTCATTTACCACATGGCGGGCGGTCAAATAGGCTGTGCGATCCATGCGCATATCGAGGGGTGCATCGTTCATATAGCTGAAGCCTCTTTCGGCTTCATCCAGCTGGGGGGAGGACACGCCCAAGTCGAAGAGCATGCCGTCCACACCGTCAATGTGCAGTTCTTCCAAGATCTCGCCCACGCGGTCGAAATTGCTATGCACCAGCGTGACATGATCCATGTAGTCTTTCAATCTCTCCTCCGCGGCGGCGATTGCCGTCTCGTCGCGGTCAATGGAGATGAGTCGGCCTGTGGTGAGGCGGCGTGCAATTTCCAAAGAGTGTCCCGCGCGGCCTAACGTGCCGTCAATATAGATGCCGTCGGGGCGGATATTCAGCGCCTCAAGGCACTCGTCCAGCAGTACGGGGCGATGACCGTAACGCTGATCCTCGGCGGTGTCGTGAATGTGCTTGTCCATCACAGTCCTAGCTCCTCCATGGCCTTTTCAAGGTCGCCCGTATCGAGGGCGGCGCTCTCCAGCTCAGCCCAGCGAGCGGCGTTCCAAATCTCCACACGGTCAAAACTGCCGATGACCACCACGTCCTTCTCCAAGCCCGCATACTCACGGAGCTTTGCAGGGAGCAGGATACGCCCCTGTCCGTCGGGCTCACAGTCGGCGGTGAGGGCGAACATGGCGCGGAGGCGCTTCACCTCGGAGTAATTCATGGTGCGGAGCTTGTCCATAAAGGCCGCCCAACTCTCGTCGGAATACACGCTCAAGCAGTGGTTCTGACCCACCGTGACGTGGAAGGTGCTGCCCAGTTCCTCACGGAGCTTGGCAGGGATGAACAGACGACCCTTTGCGTCGATGGTATGTGCATAATGACCCGTCATGTTCTCACCTCCTCATTCCGTGTCATGATCTCGTTTTTGGGGAAAACCGTGGGATTACCCCCCACAAATAGGGGCACTACCCCCACATTTCCCCACTAACGAGTTTAGTATACATAAAACGCCCTCAGATTGCAAGAAAAAATTTTTACGTAAACCATTGGAAAAAGGCGCAAAAACCCCCATTTTTCATCAAAAAAGGCACAAAAAATAAAACGCCCGTTTCAGAAAAACGAGCATAAAAAAGTCGAGACACAATATCTTGTGTCTCGACTTACGTTAACCACAATATTTCGGATTATAGAAGATGTGGAGAAATCTCGCCCACTTTTTTGTGGGTTTTCCACAAAGCTTTTTTGGGGCTTACTCGGCGTTTTTCTGACGGAGATGCTCCTGTGCAGCCTGCATCTGCTCCTGAGAAGCGGCGCGGAACTGGGTGCGGGAATTCTGCACCTCGGCGAGGGCGGACTGGATAGCCTCCTCGGTACGGCGGAGGGCATCTTCGGTGTAGGTGTTGGCCACGCGGTACAGCTCGCGACTGCGGTCTTCTGCGCGGCGGATGATGTCGTTGGCCTTCTGACGAGCCTGCTGCAGCACCTCGCTCTCGGAGACGATGGTCTTGGCATCCAGCTCGGCCTGACGCAGCATCTTCTCCACTTCCTTCTTCGCGCCCGCCACATACTCGTTGCGGGCGGCGATCAGCTCCTTGGCCTTCTTCAGCTCCAGAGGGAGCTTGCCGCGGATCTCATCGAGAATATCCAGTGCTTCGTCGCGGTTGATGGTGCATTTCTCGGCGCTGAAAGCCACGCTCTTGGCATCGTCGATCATGCTGTAGAGCATGTCCAGTAATCTCTGTACGTCCTTCTCTTCCATCTCAGTCCCGTCCTTTCATCAATTCCTCCGCGACAGCCGCGGGTACGTATTTTTCAAGAGGCTGGTGATAGCGAATCATCTCCCGTGCCATAGTGGAGCTGAAATGCTCAAACTCCGCGCTGGCAGGCAGCAGCACCGTCTCCAGTGTAGGCTCAATGCCGCGGTTGATACGCGCCATCTGCATCTCCATATCGAAGTCCGTCACGTTGCGCACACCCTTAATGAGGATGTTCGCGCCCTTTTGACGGGCATAGTCGGCGAGAAGTCCCGAGAAATTCTCGGCCTCGGCGTTGGGGATATGGGCGATGGATTTTTGAATCAGTTCCAAGCGCTTTTCGCTGGTAAACATGGGCTGTTTCTTATCACAGTTCACCATCACGCACACCAGCACCTTGTCAAAACAGGCGGCGGCGCGCTCAATGATGTCTAAATGTCCTAGGGTAATAGGGTCAAAGCTGCCGGGATAAATGGCAATACTCATGCTCAGTCCTCGTTTCCGCTGCGATGATACACAGTCAGCTTGATCTTGCCGTAACGGTACTCCCGATACAGCGTGTAGGGGGGCGCAACGGGGGGCAACTCCGTCTCCACGGCGCTCTCTGCAACAATTATACCATGTTCTCGACAAATGTCAAACTTTGTGATCTGCTCCAAAGCCTCCCCCAGAAGCTTCGAGCCATAGGGGGGATCGAGGAAGATGATGTCGAACTTCTCCCCGCTCTTGAGATAGGCCATGGAATCCCCCTGCCGCACCACGGCATTATCGGTGAGGTTGCAGATCTTCAAATTCTCGCGGATGAGTGCCACGGCATCCTTGCGCTGATCGATGAACACGCACTCGCGAGCGCCGCGGCTCAGCGCCTCAATGCCCAGCTGACCCGTACCTGCAAACAGGTCGAGAATACGGCGGCCCTCAATATCAAACTGCAAAATGGAGAAGAGACTCTCCTTCACCTTGCCTGTGGTGGGGCGTGTCTCCATGCCCTCCAGCTCTTTCAAATGTCTGCCACGGGCAGAACCAGTAATCACTCTCATAGTCGTTTATCCTCTTTCGATTATTCCTTCCCATAGGGGTCGAATTGCTCAAAAATCACACTGCATCCTGCGCCCTCTGCCTCCTGCATCTCGCGGCGGGAGGTGATGGTCCAGCTGAACTCCGCCACGCGGTAGAGGGTGCGGCACAGGCGTACCGCCAAACACTTGCGGTCGGAGAAGCGGTAGGCGATAAAGTCGGGTCGGGTGAGGAAGTTGGTCAGTAGGTTGCCCAGCATCCACAGCACGAACTTGCTCTGCTTGCCGCCGTCCCCGTGGCGCAGGAATTTTTCGCTCAACTGTCCGCGGACGATTTCATCGCGGTTGCGTTTGAGCCACATGAGACAGCGGGGGTCAAAGGACTCGATGCAGTACCCCACGCGGTACTTATCCAGCTCCGCCACCGCCGCGGCGGTGAGGGCATCGTGATTGCCCCGCTCTGCCTTCAGCTCCACAATGATGGGTGCGCGGCCTTCAAAGAGCGCCAACACCTCGCCCAGCAGGGGAATTCGTTCCTCCGTGCCCTCAAGGCGATAGTTCTTCAAATCCGCCGCCGTCAAATCCTCGATGGCAACGTCCACTCCCGCCGTGCGCAGGAGAGAGGAGTCGTGGATGACTGCCAAGTTGCCGTCCGCCATGAGATGCACATCCAGTTCCACGCCGTAGCAGTTCTCCAGTGCGCGGCGAAAAGCCGCCATGGAGTTCTCAGGGATGGTGGGCTTATCATGCAAGCCGCGATGTGCGTAGCGGAAGGTGCGCAGGGTTGTCAAAAAGGGATGCCCGCGGCGGCACTGGATGGCGAGAAACCACAGCTCCAGCACGATAACAATCGCTAACGCGATACAAATCCAAGTCATTCGCTGGCCTCCGTATCCTCAATGGCGGTGGGTTTGTCCACGGCTACCAGTTCCTCTGCCTTGGCGCTGTCACCGTGACGGACGAACCACATGGTGACGAAGGCGAGAGCCACAAACACTGCCGCGTAGGGGAACAGGACACGCATACCGAAGTTGTCCATCAGAAGACCCGAGAACATAGGTGTGACGATCTGCGCCGCCATGGAGGCGGTGTAGTAAAAGCCCGTGTACTTGCCTACGTTGCCGCCCGATGCCAGCTCCACCACCATGGGGAAGGAGTTGACGTTGATGGTTGCCCAGCCGATACCCGCTAGGGCGAACATGGCGTTCATGAGAAGGGTAGAGCTGTTGGCACCCATGAAGCAGGCCACGAAGAAAGCGGCGGTCAGCATGACGATACCTGCTTGGATGGCACGCTTGCGGCCAATCTTCGAGGAGATAATACCCACAGGCAGATAGGCGATAATAGCCGCCGCCTGTGCAATAATGAGGGTCAGGTTATAGTCCTTATGGAGAATGTTGCTTGCGTACACAGAGTACTTGCTGATAACGGCATTATAGCCGAAGAACCACAGCACGATACTCATCATAATGAACACGAGGGAACGCTTTTCTTCTGCTGTCAGCTTACGGGTCGCGGCATTGCCCTCGGCGGTAGCCTCTTCAATGCCGTACTCAATGCTCTCTTTTTCCATCTCCGCGCTCCACTTGGGCTCACGGACGGTGAGGAGGAAGATGACGAGAGAGGCCAGCATCAGCGCCGCCACCACGCCGAAATAGCCCATGTAGCTCATCATGGCGTTCTCCACCGCGGCGGTGGCGAACACGATGCCAAGTCCCAGCACCAAGATGCCGCCCACGGCGCCCATCAAGTTAATAATGGCGTTTGCCTTGGAACGGAGAGGCTTCAAGGTCACATCGGGCATCAGCGCCACGGCGGGGGAGCGGAACACCGCCATAGAGAGGAGAACAAACAGCAACAGCACCACAAACACAATGAGTGTGGAGGGATTCTGCGCCGTCACATCGGCAACGTATGCTTGACGAGCAGGTACAACGAAGTTGGTATAGTCGCTGTTGGTGACCAGTGCGCCGTCTGCCTCCACCTTGGCAGTAATGGCGGTGAACTCCTCGCGGCTGAACTCCTCACCCAGCACGAACTCCACGCCGCTGGGTGTCATGAGCTGGGCATCCTTCTGGGCATCATAGATGACCTCAAGACCTGCTACGCTGTCCACCTCGGACACGGCATCGATGTGCTTGAGCTGAGCATTATCCGCAAAGCTGAGAAACACCAGCAAAATAGCGGCGCACAGCGTACCCACCACAATGAAGGGGGTGCGGCGGCCTGCGCGGTGATGGCACTTGTCCGACAGCGTGCCAAAGAGGGGCAGTAAAATGACCGCCAGCACATTGTCTGCCGCCATGATGACGCCCGACCACGCCTGTGACATGCCGAACTTGTTGGTCAAAATCATGGGAATGGTGGCATCATACGCCTGCCAAAAGGCGCAGATGAGGAAGAAGGCAAAGCCCACCAGAATCGTCCGCTTATAGTTTAGTTTCATTGGAATTCCTCCATGTTTCTATGTAGTTCGGCAACATCCTTCATGACCCATGTGGGATGGATGTTCATATCCTCAATATCCGTTTCCTTGCCCTCGCCCGACAGGACGAACACCGTGTCGATGCCCGCGTTCACGCCGCAGGAGATGTCGGTGTACAGGCGGTCGCCCACCAGCACCGCCTCTTCGGGGGCAAACCCCGTCTTAGCAAGGGCGAGATATACCATGTCGGGTCGGGGCTTACCGATAAACCGCGGCTCTTTCCATGTGGCCTTCGTCAGCATTTGGCACACGCTCCCACAGTCGGGCACGTAGCCATAGGCGGTGGGGCAGACCCAATCGGGATTGGTGGCAAGCCACGTGACACCGCGGTTTAGGAGGATACAGCTGTCCTCCAGCTTTTGGAAGGTCAATTCCGTGTCAAAACCCGAGAGGAGAAGGGTAATATCATCACTCAAGGTGTCCCGCACCTCAATGCCCGCATCCACTAACTGACGGCGAAAAGAGGCCGTCCCCGACACGTAGCAGATGGCGTTGGGGAACTCCTTTTTCAGCGTGAAGATGGTGGCGTGTACTGAGGTGAGGAAGTCCTCGCTCTCTGCCTCAATGCCCAAGCGGCGGAGCTTCTTCACGTAGTCCTCCACGCCTTTCGAGGAGTTGTTGGTGAGGAACATATACCGCCCGCCCCGCGCCTTCACGGCGGCGAGGAAGTCTAAAACGCCGTCAAATAAATTGTCATCCAAGTACAGCGTGCCGTCCATATCCAGTAAAAACAGCCGCTTTTCACTTAAGGACATTGCTCCCCACCTCCGAAAAATGCACATAATATCCTAATTTATAACAATACCATGATTTTCCCGCCCGCGCAATAATTTTCTCCCAAATGTGCCATACTAGCGTAAAAATGCGAGGTGAAATGTTCAATGGAAATGAAAAAACTGGGGCGTGTTACCGCCTTTTCCCGCGGCATCAGCATTCTCTCCTGCGCCGCCGTAGGGGGCAAGCAGGAGGGGGAAGGTCCTCTTGCCGACCACTTTGACGAAATCGACACCGATTCGTTTCTAGGCTGTAACTCTTGGGAACAGGCCGAGTCGGAGCTTCAGCGCCGCGCCCTTACCCACGCTCTTCGCAAAGGCGGCATGACCATGGAGGACGTGGACAGCATACTGGTGGGCGATTTATTAAACCAGTGCATCTGCGGCAGTTTCGCCCTCCGCAATGAGCCTTTGGCTGTTGCGGGACTCTACGCCGCCTGTGCCACCATGGGGGAGGGCTTGGTCTTAAGTTCTCTTCTGATTGGTGGCGGGGCGATGAAGCGGACAGCCGTCATGGCCTCGTCCCATTTCTGCGCCGCCGAGCGCCAGTACCGCATGCCTCTGCCCTACGGCAGCCAGCGCAGTCCCACCGCCCAGTGGACAGCCACCGCCGCAGGCTGCTGCCTCTTGGGCAGGGAAGGGGATGGCCCTTATATCACCCACGCCATCCTAGGCCGCATCGTGGACATGGGCATTACCGATGCCACCAACATGGGCGCTGCTATGGCGCCCGCCGCCATCGACACTCTCACCGCCCTGTTCCAAGACACCAAAACCCGCCCGCAGGATTACGATTTAATCGTCACGGGTGACTTGGGCGCAGTGGGCCACGATATTGTGGCAGACCTAATGGGCCGTGACGGCTTTTTGATGGACGAGCGGTATACAGACTGTGGTTTGCTTATTTACGACCGAAAAAAGCAGGACATGCACGCTGGCGGCAGCGGCGCGGGGTGCAGTGCTTCCGTGCTGTGCGCCTATCTCTTGGAGGGCATACGTGCGCGCCGCTGGAAAAAGATGATCTTCGCTCCCACAGGCGCGCTTTTGAGCCCCACCACCACCTTCCAAAAAGAGAGCATCCCCGCCGTGTGCCACGCGGTGGTGCTGTCATCAGAGCAGTAAGGAGGACAAGGAAATGTTAGACTATCTATGGTGCTTTCTCTGCGGCGGCGCACTGTGTGTCATCGGTCAAATCCTCATTGACCGCACCAACCTCACTCCCGCCCGCATCTTGACGGGTTACGTGGTGGCGGGTGTCATCCTCTATGCCATCGGTGTCTATGAGCCGCTGGTGGAACTTTGCGGCGCAGGGGCGACTGTACCCCTCACAGGCTTTGGCTACTGCCTCGCCAAGGGTGTCAAGGAGGCCATCGCCACCGACGGGCTTCTCGGCGTATTCAAGGGCGGCTTTTCCGCCACCGCCTGCGGCATCACGGCGGCGGTGGTGTTCTCCCTCTTTTTTGCCCTCTTGGTGCGCCCCAAAGAGAAGCGGTAAGGACTTGAAAAGAGTGGCAAAATGTGGTATACTTCCGTCAGTTACCTTATGCTAACTCTAAAGGAAGTGACGATAGATGAAAGAGAATTTCGCCGTGACAGGCATGACCTGCGCCGCCTGCTCCGCCCATGTGGAGCGCGCCGTAGGGAAGCTTGCAGGCGTGGAGCAGGTCAGCGTGAATCTGATGCTTGGCTCAATGGTAGTGCAGTATGACGAGGGGCAGGTCACGCCTTTTGACATCATCGCCGCCGTGGAATCGGGTGGCTATGGGGCACAGCTGGCCTCGGAAGCCGAAAAGCGCGACCTCAGCAGCGAGAATGATGCCGAACTCAAGCACATGTCCCGCCGCCTGTGGTGGTCGGTGGGCTTCCTCGTGCCCCTGTTCTACCTCGGCATGGGGCACATGCTGGGACTTCCCATCCCCGCGGTGTTTGAGACCCATCCCATGCTGTACGCACTGGTGCAGCTCATTCTCTGCGAGCCCATTTTGGTGCTGAACCGCAAGTATTTCACCGTGGGCTTTTCTCGCCTGTTCAAATTGTCCCCCAACATGGACACGCTGGTGGCCTTGGGTGCAAGCGCAGGTCTTATCTACAGCTTCGTGGAGATGGCCCTTCTTCTCGCAGGTCGCGAGGGCATGATGCACCTCTACTTCGAGTCGGCAGGCATGATTTGCACACTGGTGACGGTGGGCAAGTTCATGGAGACCCGCTCCAAGGGCAAGACCACCTCCGCTATTTCTGCACTCCTTGCCCTCGTGCCCACCTCCGCGGTGGTGCGCCGTGAGGGCAGAGAGATGACCGTGGCAGTGGAGGACATCCGCGTGGGTGACACTGTCATCGTCCGTCAAGGCGGCGCCATCGGTGTAGACGGCGTGGTGAGCGCTGGCGCTGGCTCAGTGGACGAGTCGGCGCTGACAGGCGAGAGCATGCCCGTGGAGAAGTCCGTGGGTGATGCCGTCACCTCTGCCACCACCCTTCGCAGTGGCTACCTCGAGTTCACTGCCACGGCGGTAGGTGATGATACCACCCTCTCCCAAATCGTCCGCTTGATGGAGGAGGCCGCCTCGGGCAAAGCCCCCATCTCCCGCCTTGCCGATACCGTCAGCGGCATCTTCGTCCCCGTGGTGATGGCTATTGCCCTCGCCGCCGCTCTTTTGTGGGGCTTCCTCGGTGGGCAGGACATCCATTTCTGTATCACCGTGGCCATCGCCGTTCTCGTCATCTCCTGCCCCTGCGCGTTGGGACTTGCCACCCCTGTGGCCATCATGGTGGGCACGGGCAAAGCCGCCGAGCAGGGCATCCTCATTCGTTCTGCCGCCGCGCTGGAGCTGATGGGTCGTGTAAAAACGGTGGTCTTGGATAAGACGGGCACGGTGACGGAGGGTAAACCCCGCCTCACCGACATGGCCTGCAATAATATTGCCGAAAGTGAACTCCTGCGCCTTGCCGCCGCGGTAGAAATGCCCAGCGGTCATCCCTTGAGCCTTGCCGTTATTGAAGCGGCGGAGGATAAGGGTATCGCCATCCCCGCCGTTACCGACTTTGCCCAGCGCGAGGGTGGCGGTGTGTCCGCCAACTGGGAGGGGCATCACCTCTACGGCGGCAACGGAAAATACATGACCGAACTGGGCGTGGACATCGCCCACATGGAAAAGCTTGCCACTGCGTGGGCAAACGAGGGCAAGACCGTCCTCTACTTCGCCGCCGATACCTGCCTTTTGGGTGCGCTGGCGGTTGCCGATACGGTGAAATCCGACAGCGCCGCCGCCATCGAAGCCCTGCAAAAGAGCGGACATAAGGTTGTCCTGCTGACGGGCGACAACGAGCGCACCGCCCGCGCCATTGCCGCGCAGGTGGGCATTTCCGAAGTCCGCGCCCAAGTCCTGCCTGCCGATAAGGCGGCAGTGGTTGCCGAACTCCAAAAAAATGGCGACCTCGTTGCTATGGTGGGTGACGGTGTCAACGATGCTCCCGCCTTGGTGCAGGCCGATGTGGGCCTCGCCATCGGCGCAGGTACGGATGTGGCCATCCGCTCTGCCGACATCGTGCTGATGAAGAGTACCCTCGCCGATGTGGCCTCTGCGGCGGAACTGTCCTGCGCGGTGCTGAGGAACATCCGCCAGAATCTCTTCTGGGCATTTTTCTATAACGCCATCGCCATCCCCGTGGCGGCGGGCGTACTGTATCTGCCCTTCGGCATCCAAATGAATCCCATGCTGGGGGCGGCCTGCATGTCCCTCAGCTCCGTCTGCGTGGTGTCCAACGCACTGCGCCTGCGGACATGGAAAAGCAGTCTTTCCCAAGCAAAAAAAGAAGAAATCGAAACAAAGAAAGAAGAAAATATTATCAAGGAGGAAACAGCTATGAAGAAGGTTATGACCATCGAGGGCATGATGTGCATGCACTGCTCGGGCCGCGTGGATAAGGCGCTGAACGCCTTGGAGGGCGTTACCGCCGTGGTGGATCTGGAGGCAAAGACCGCCACCGTCACGGGCGACATTAGCGATGAACTGCTCCGCAAGACCGTGGAGGATGCAGGCTACACCGTGGTGAGCATTGACTAAAGCCCATAAAAGGAGTACAGTAGGAGAAAACCTGCCGCAAAGGAAGTGGAATCCATGAAAATCAGAAACGAATTGCTCTCCAAGGTGCGCACCTACGCGGGGCATACCCCCCACGTGACCGCCGACACGCTGGACTGTTCCATGGGCGTGAACCCCTACGGTTTCCCCGACACTGTCCGCGAGGCATTTACCACCTTCGACCCCGAGCGATTCTATAACTATCCCTCTTCCGAAGCGCCCCAGCAGGCCATCGTGGACTACTGGGCGGACTACGC
This sequence comes from uncultured Oscillospiraceae bacterium, assembly GCA_964439545.1. Taxonomy (GTDB): domain Bacteria; phylum Bacillota; class Clostridia; order Oscillospirales; family Oscillospiraceae; genus Vescimonas. The sequence continues at coordinate 16,007 of CAYTOO010000031.1, forward strand.
CTTCATCGAGCCCGAGAACATCGTGCTGACGGACGGCAGTGTGTCGGCGCTGTATCTCCTGTGCAACATCCTCGCCAAGAAGGGTGCGGAGGTCATGGGCTTCATGCCCACCTTCACCGACATGGTGGAGTACTCCCGCATGATGGCCATGCGCTACGTGGGCATCCCTGCGCGGCAGGAGGACGGATGGCGTATGGAGGTCAGCGACTTGGTGGATGCCATCAGCGCCGATACCAGCCTTGTGTACATTGATCGCCCCAATAACCCCACGGGTCAGACTTTGACCCTCTCTGAGGTGGAGCAGATTCTCGCAAGATGTGAGCAGTTGGGTGTCTACTGCATCGTGGATGAGGCCTACGGCGACTTCATCCCCCGCGAGGAATCCGCCGTCACCCTCGGCCCCAAGTATAAGAACATCATCATCGTCCGCACATTCTCCAAGGGCTTTGGCTTGGCGGGTCTCCGCGCAGGTTACATCATCACCACGCAGGACTTGATTCGCTACATCTCCAAGGTGTCCAACCCCTTTATGATGAGCGAGCTGTCCCGTGAGATGGCGGCCGCCGCCCTGTCTGACCGCACTTATGGCGACTCCCACAGCGGCGATTTCATCGCCATGAAGACGGCACTGCGCGAGGCCTGCGGCGATAACCTCACCATGGCCTGCACCGATGACCGCGTGCCCATTTGCCTTCTCCAGCACCGCGATGAGCGCATCGACCTGCAGGAAGAGCTTATGAAGCACGGCGTCCTCTGCTGCTCGGGCACGGAGTTTGAGCCCATGGAGCGCAACAGTGTGCGCCTCCGCGTTCCTCGCGCCGAGGAGATGCCCCGTCTTTTGAAGGCAATCAAGGCTGTTGGCAAAGGCGAATAAACAAGCAATAAAAAATCCCGAAACCATGCGGTTTCGGGATTTTTTCTATCTTTTGGAAACTTAGTCCTTCTTTTTGGGAGCCTTGATCTTGCACAGCTGATCGTTCAGATCAAGGAGCTGCTCCTTGGTGAACTTGGCATCCATCATGCCGCCGGCCATGGTGATGAGGCGCAGCACGGTGAAGCCACCCATCATAGCCATCATGTCGGGCGTGACATCGAAGCCCATCATCTTGGGAGCTTCCTCGCCGTCCTTCTTCTTGCCGCCCAGCATCTTGCCCATGAGCTTGGCAAACAGCAGCTTGCCGCGGACGGTGGAGATCACATCGCTCATCTTGGAGTTGAGGGAGAGATAGCCCTCCTTCTCCACGATGTCGAACCAGTTGAGGATAGCGCCCTCTTCCTTCAGACGATACTCCTCGTTGAAGGTCTCGACCTTGCGGATAACGCTCTCGTCGCGGTGCTCGCCAGCAACAGCCTCCAGCTTGGTCTCACCTGCGTTGGGCACATCGAAGTAGAAGAAGTGATCCTCGGCGGTCTTC
>CAYTOO010000032.1:0-17107 GCA_964439545.1 uncultured Oscillospiraceae bacterium
GACCAGACCGAGGCTATGACCCTGGGCGATCGTATCGTCATCATGAAGGACGGCTGGGTCATGCAGATCGGTACTCCCCAGCAGGTCTTCGATCATCCCGCCAACCTGTTCGTGGCCGGCTTCATCGGCACTCCCCAGATGAACTACTTCGATGCTCACCTCAGCGTGGTGGATGGCAAGTATGTCGTCTCCGGCAACGGTGTCAGCGTGGAGTTGAGCGAGGATAAGCAGGAGCGCCTGAAGGCCAACAATGTTGCCGAGCAGGATGTGATCCTGGGCGTCCGTCCCGATCACCTGACCCTGTGCCAGAGCGGCATCAAGGGCACTGTGGACGTCAGCGAGCTGATGGGCTCTTCCGTCCACCTGCATGTCAACGCTGCCGGCCGCGATGTGATCGTCATCGTTCCCACTAACGGTGAGGTCGCTTCCTTCCCCATGGGCACCGAGGTCAACCTGACCTTCGGCGGCAACGTGGCTCACATCTTCTCCAAGGAGACCGAGAAGAACCTGGAGTTCTGAGAAACACAATAAAAAGACACCCGAAAGGGTGTCTTTTTTTGTGTAATGAAGAATGAATAGTGAACAATGAATGATGAATAATATTTTTAATCGTCCCCGCAGGGGACGCCTCAATTCTTCATTATTCATTATTCATTCTTCATCATTCATTAAAAAGAGAGAGCGCCTACGCGCTCTTTTTTTACCCATTTTCCCCCCGCTGAATTATGCACTTCACTCCATCGCGACACATTTGCGGAAATTGTTGCAGAATCTCTATTTTTTGCGACAACTTCCCAAAATCTGTACCGCAAAACTACCAAGAAATTACGCTTGTTTCGTTGAAATTTGTATGGCTTTTTGCTATAATCTTTGTCAGTAGTTTAACGTGCAAAATCGCACGAAGCATTTTCCCGCACATGGGAAACGGAAAATAATTTAGGAGGAAGATCCGAAATGAAAACCCTGTACGCATGTGTAGAATACGGTAAAGTTACCTTGAAGGAGAAGGAACTGCCCGCACCCGGCCCCGGTCAGCTGCTGCTGAAGGCCAACTACAGCACCATGAGCCCCGGCACCGAGCAGGCTCTCATGGGCGAGCACATCGTCCCCCTGCCCACCAGCGTGGGTTACAGCATGTGCGCCACCGTTATCGAGGTGGGTCCCGAGGTGGAGGAGTTCGAGGTTGGCGACGTGGTGGTCACCACCGGTGAGCACGCCCAGTACCTCATCATGGACGCGCTGAACTGCACTCCCGCTCCCAAGACGGTGGATAAGGCACAGGCCGCTTTCTGGAACCTGGGTCACACCGGTCTCTATGCCGTACGTCAGGCCAACCTGAAGATGGGTGAGCCCTGCGTGGTGCAGGGTCAGGGCTTCGTGGGCGCTATGACCGCTCAGATGGCTCGCCTCGCCGGCGCTTGCCCCGTCATCATCACCTGCCACCACGACAATAAGCTGGAGGCCAGCAAGGCTGTGGGCGGCATCGACTACGCCATCAACACCAAGACCGATCCCGAGGGTCTGGAGAAGCTGCTGGAAGAGCTGGATCTGGAGATCCCCGTGTTCTTCGAGGCCACCGGTCAGCGCGGCGCTCTGCTGCAGGCTGCCAATCTGGTGGGTGAGCGCGGCCGCGTCATCATGATCTCTCAGGTACACGGTCAGGATATGCCCCCCATTGACGATCCCCTCATGCAGAAGGGCGCTTCCCTCATCGGTACCTACGTCAACTCCCGCCCCTTCGCTCTGCGCCGCGCAGATCTGGAGATCACCGGCGTGTGGCCTCCCGTGCTGAACACCAAGCTGCGCCGCTTTAAGAGCTTGATGGCCAACACCGTGGACGAGGACATCCGCGTGTTCCTCAACATGCTGGCCTACGGCCGCCTTGACATCACTCCCCTCATCTCCCACCGCTTCCACTACACCCAGATGACCGAAGCCTACGAGATGGTGTGGAAGGGCGACCGCAGCCTCACCGCCGGCCTCATCTCTTGGGAGGACTAAACTTTCTTTCACCGAACCTAAGACAATTTCACCGAACCTGTCGCAATTCAGTACTTTTCTGAAAATTTGAAATTGACAGGCACTTAACAGCGGAGTATATTGAAGGCAAAAATACGACATAGTGTTCCAAAACTTTTCCCTTAACGAAACTATACAAATTTTTCTAAAGGAGAAACGAATATGAATTCTCACATGGTTAAGGTGCTGCACACAGGCATCAGCGTCTCCAACATGGAGCGTTCCCTCCAGTGGTACAAGGACGTCCTCGGTTTTGGCGAGTGCTACAAGGACGACTACGTTCCCCCTCTGGGCGCACGCATCTGCTTCATCCGCGGTTGCGGCGGCTATGAGATCGAGCTGTTCCAGTACGATGCGCCCAAGGCCATTCCCGAAGAGCGCAAGATGCCCAACTCCGACCTGCAGACCATCGGCACCAAGCACGTGGCCTTCCAGGTTGCCGATATGGCCGGCTTCAAGGCCAAGGCCGTGGCTTACGGCGTGGACATCGCTCACGAGGTCACCATGTGCGGCGAGTCCGTCATGTTCATCCGCGACCCCGATGGCGTGCTGGTGGAGCTGATCCAGCCCCCCGTGGAATAAGTCCGACGGAGAATCCACCCCCCGCCCTGAGAGGGCACAAATACCTAACGGTTTTTTCAGCGTAAAGCTGTGAAACAATTCTATTAAAGGAGAAATGAAAATGAAGAAGTTTCTTGCTCTGATCCTGGCTCTGGTCATGACTCTGAGCCTGGTGGCCTGCGGCCAGTCCGCTCCCGCCGATGACGGTGCTGCCGACGACGGCGCTGCCACTACCGAGGGTTTCGTTTGGAACGGCCAGAAGGAAGTTTGGTCCATCCTTCCCACCACCGCTGCCGAGGGTCTGATCGTCATCAATGACGCTATGGCCGAGGTCATGAAGGCCGAGGGCTTCACCCACGTCTATAAGGACGCTGAGGGTAACCCCGCCAACCAGGTCACCTTCGTTGAGGACGCTATCGCTGCCGGCAACGTTGGCGCTCTGATGATCGCTGCTATGGATCCTGCCATGCTGCAGGAAGTGGTCGAGATGGCTACCTCTAAGGGCATCGCCGTTGCTATGCTGGGCGTTACCCCCGCTTATCCCATCGCCGGCTATGTTGCTACCTCCTACGAGCTGACCGGTATGCAGGCTGTTAAGGCTGCTGAGGATTGGGTCGCCAAGCGTGTTGCCGAGGGCGGCAATGTCCCCACCAACGCTGATGGTAAGTACGAGGTTGCTCTGGACACCTACTATGACATCGTTGACGGCGTGTATCGTTCCAACGCCATGGTTGGCACTGTGAACGAGTCCGAAACTCTGACTCTGGTCTCCGAGACCTCCGCTTATGGTCAGTCTGCTGTTAAGGCATTCGATAACGCTACCGACGTTCTGGGCGCACATCCCGACTGCCGTATCTTCGTGGTCTATGAGCCCGAGCAGGCTATGGGTACTGCCGATGCTATCGCTGACTACGCCAGCACCAACGGTCTGGATCTGGCTGACTTCTGCGTCATCCCCTGCTACAACCAGGATAGCACCTTCAAGGCTGACTACTGGGGCGCTGCTCAGGCTGACGCTTCCTCCAGCGCTGTGAAGGGTTACTCCACCTACGGTGACGACACCGGTAAGGGCACCGGCGAGTGCCTGGCCAAGATCCTGCTGGGCGTTTGCAACGTCGGTTCCTATGAGTGGACCTTCGGTGAGCCCTTCTTTGATACCGTTGGCGCTACCAACGTCTATGGTTACGAGTTCTCCTGGCAGCAGGGCGATGAGAACCCCGCCGCTAAGTATCGTACCGAGGGCTAATCTCTATCACCGCGATTTATAAGTAATCATTTTACCTTTAGGGAGGCGGCGTATCCCGCCGCCTCCCTGACCTTTATCCCATCCGGCTCTTCGAGCCCCCTAAACAGGAGGAGGCAGTACATTGGACGCTAAGAAACCCATCCTGTCTTTGAAAGACATTACGAAAATCTATCCGGGCGTTGTAGCCCTCAATAAAGTTTCTATCGACTTCTATCCCGGCGAGGTTCACGCCATCATTGGCGAAAACGGCGCCGGCAAATCCACTTTTATTAAGACAATTACAGGCGCTCATGCGCCTGATGGCGGCACCATTACCATCGACGGCGAGACCCATACGGCCATGACCCCCGGTCTTGCCCGCAAATACGGCGTGGAGTGCATCTATCAGGAGTTCAACCTGATCGATGTTCTGAGCGCGGCGGAGAACATCTGCTACGGTGAGCGCTATGGTAAGCTGGTCAATCAGAAGAAGATGCGCCAGATCGCGCAGGAGATCTTCGATGACTTCGGTGTCGATATTGATCCCGATACGCTGGTGCGCGATCTCACCCCCGGCCATATGCAGATCGTGGAGATCGCCAAGGCGGTATCCAAGAAAGCACGCATCCTCATCCTCGATGAGCCCACGGCACCTCTGTCCGTGGCAGAGGTGGAGATCTTATTCCGCATCGTCCGCAAGCTGCAGGCTGACGGCGTGGCCATCATCTTCATCTCCCATCGTCTCGATGAGGTCTTCGCCCTCACCAATCGCGTCTCCATCCTCCGTGACGGCGAATATATCACCACTCTCAACACCCACGAGACCAACCGCGCCGAGCTCATCAAGTACATGGTGGGCCGTGAGATGTCGGCAACCTTCCCGCCCCGCAACGCTACTATCGGCGATGTGGCGCTGGAGCTGAAGCATCTCTCCGGCAACGGTGTCCGCGACATCTCCTTCACCGCCCGCAAGGGCGAAGTGGTGGGCATCTCCGGTCTCGTTGGCGCAGGCCGCACCGAGATCATGAAGGTGGTCTTTGGTGCAGAGAAGCGCCAGTTCGGCGAGGTGTACGTCAACGGCAAGCTGGCGGACATCCGCAATCCCCACGATGCCATGCATAAGTACGGTATCTGCCTCATCCCCGAGGATCGCAAGCGCGAGGGCTGTTTCCTCTCCGAGACTATCTCTTGGAACGAGGTCTACAACGTCTTGGGTAAGATCTCCCACTTGGGCGTGGTGGACAAGAAGAAGGAAAAAGAGATCGCCGAGTATTACGGCAAGAGCATGCGCATCAAAGCACCCAACCTTGATAAGACCAAGGTCATGACTCTCTCCGGCGGCAACCAGCAGAAGGTGGTCGTTGGTAAGGCGCTGGCTACCCAGTCCGACATCGTCATCTTCGATGAGCCTACCCGCGGCATTGACGTGGGCGCCAAGTACGAGATCTACGAGCTCATCAACGAACTGTGTGAGCAGGGCAAGTGCGTCATCATGGTCACCTCTGATATGGAAGAGCTGCTCGGCATGTCCGACCGCATCGTGGTCTTTGGCGAGCGGTGCATGGTGGGCGAGCTTAAGAAAGAGGAGTTCTCTCAGGAGCGCATCCTCGACATGGCCTCCACCAGTCAAAATGAAGTGAAATAAGGGGGAAGCAACCTGTGAAAAATAAAAGAACCTTTAAGAGCCTGCTGAGAGACTATGTGATGGTACTGGTGCTGATCGCGCTGGTGGCAGTCTTCGGCGTGCTGTGCCCCGTGCTGACGGGTCGTAACTTTGTCTCCATTCCCAATCTGCTGAACATTTTGGGTCAGAATGCCTACATGGTCATCGCCGGCGTGGGCATCACCTTCATCATGCTGGGCGGTGCTATGGACTTGTCCACCGGTTACCTCCTCTCCACTGTGGGTATCGTGATGGCGTTGATCAATCCCTCTGTCGGATTCATTCCCACCATCCTCATTGGTATCGCACTGTCTACCGCCCTCTCCGCCTTCAACGGCGTCATGTACTCTTGGCTTCGCGTGTTCCCCTTCATCATCACGCTGGCTACCCAGTACATGCTCAACGGTGCCACCTTCCTGCTGACGGGCGGTCTGACCCGCACCTTCAAGGATCTCTCCCCCGGCTTTAAGTTCCTCGGCGGCGAGAACATCTCCTTCCTCGGTGGTTTCCTGAAGTCCGGTGTCATCGTGATGATCATCATGGTCATCATCGGCTCTTTCATCCTCAACAAGACCCATTTCGGCCGTAACGTCTACGCTCTGGGCTCCAACCCCGAGGCTGTGGCGTTGTCCGGCGTGTCCGTGGCCAAGATGCGTATCGCCATCTTCGCTCTGGCCGGTGTCTTCTTCGGCATCGCACAGATCGTCAACATCGGTAAAATCGGTGCTGCCTCCAACTCCATGGGCGTGGGCTCTGAGTTCACCGTCATGGCCGGTGCTATGCTGGGCGGCGTCAAGATGGGCGGCGGCGGTGGTAAGATGAGCAACATGGTGGTCGGTGTTCTGATCATCGGTGTTCTCAACTCCGGCATGAACTTCCTCAACATCGGTCAGTACTGGCAGAATGTTGCACTGGGTATCGTGCTGCTGGCAGCCGTCACCTTCGACACCATGCAGACCCGCGCTGCTGCCAACGCAGCCAAGAAGGTCAGCGCTCCCGTCATCAAGGACGAGGAAAAGAAGGCTGAGTAACATCTATCTACATAAGCAAAAGAACGGCTCACATGAGCCGTTCTTTTTTTGCGTTGAAAGCGCGAAGCGCCTTGGCCCCCTCTGACGAGGGGGCTGGCTCGCCGACAGGCGAGATTGGGGGAGAGAAATAGGGAAAATCCCCCTTTGTTCTCTCCCTCCGTCTTTTGCCTATGGCAAAATCCACCTCCCTCATCAGAGGGAGGCAAGGGGCGGCGATGCCGCCCGCATATTTTCCCCCTCGCCCAAAGAAGAACACCCCCGAACAATTCGGGGGTGTCCTTCTTGCTTTTAGAGGGGAGACTTTACTGCGCCACGGTAACCGTGACGGACATTTCCTTATTACCCAGTACGGGGACGATGACCTGATCGTAGGCCTCCACCTCGCCGCCTGCGGTGTTGGCGCTCAGCGTACCGCCCTCGCCCACCACGGAGAGGACTTTGTAGCCCTCGGCGGGCATGACGGTAAAGTAGAGGTTACCATCCACATAGTTCTGACGGCGGACAGCAATGGCCTTGGAGTTGGGCGTGCCATCCTCCATCACAGCCACGATGGCGTACTTCACGTTGCCGTAGGTCTGACCTGCGTCCACGATGCCGTTATCCTTCACCTCGATGACGGTGGTATCCACCTCGATGGTGACGTTGCCGTTGGTGTAAGTGCCATCGCCGTAGACCTCGCCGCCCACGGTCAGTGCCTTCACATGGATGGTGACAGGCTTATCCGCTGCCAGATCATCGAGGGACTCCACGATGAGAGCATTGAGCCAGCCCTCGCCGGTGATGTTCCATGCGCTCTTATTGAGGGTGAGATCGATGAAGTTGTTCAGCAGAGGTGCAGCGGTGTGACGGAAGTGACCAATCAGCTTGCACTCGCCGCTGAAACCGCCCTGCTCGGCAGCATAGTTGGCGTGATCAAACTCCTCGCTGCCCATGAAGGCGTTGAGGACAGTGCCGTTAGGCACCACGTTGCCCTCCATATCCACATGGACGGCCTGAGAAGCGGAGACAGTACCGGTCAGCGTGGCGTTCTCCAAGGTGACATTCAGCTTCTGACGATAGTTGTAGATGCTGTTGTAGATGTCGCCGAGATACGTGCCGTTCTTGAAGGTGGCGCTGCTGTCAGCCACGGAAGCGGAGGTAGCCTCAGCCTTCTCGGCGGTGTCGCAGATGGTGTAGGTGGTGATGCCGGGGTTGCCTGCATCGTCAGACTCGATGAGTTCCATCAAAATGCCGTCCTTGGCGCGGGCGGAAGTGCCGGAGAAGTTCACCTCACAGCCATCCACGATAAGGTTGCTGAAGCCGGTGTTGGCAGCGCCGGACTTGATCTGCATGAGGGCATCCACGGTGTCGATCTTGGTGTCGATCAGCTCAAAAGTGCCGCCGCGGGACTGCTGGGTCATAAATGCGGTGTGACCGCTGTAGAGGTAGGAATCGATGTAGGTAGAGCCGGAGGGGCCGGAACCCATGACCTGAATGTAGTCGGGAGCATAGAACTCCACATTCTTATAGCGGTTATGAACGCCGGAGTCAGCATAGGTGACGTAGCCGGAGCCGCCTACGGTGAAACCGTAAGTCACGCCATTGATGGTCTTGGTGGCGGTGTACTCCTTGCCCTCCACGGCCACTTCCATAGTGCCGATGCCGGACAGGGTATCCTCAGCATCGAGGGCGTAGGTCTTGCACACATCGTAGGCCGTGCCGGAGTCGGTGGACAGTGCGCCCCAGCCGGTGGACACCACCATGCAGTTACGGAACTTGCCCTGACCGTCAGCCATGACGTTGAGGGAGCGGACAGTACCCTCCATACCCAGTGCGAAAGGCACACGCTTCATCATACCGGGGGTGAGGTTAGCGAACTCTTCGCAGGTGTCCTCCGTCTCCTTGGTGTAGATGACGGTGTCATGGACATCGGCGATAGAAGCGTTATCAACATACAGAGCGCAGCGAATTGCGCCGTCCAGCTCAAAGTAGCAGTTGTCGATCTCCAGCTCGGAGCGGTTGTCCGCCATGACAGCCGTACCCCAGCCAGCCAGGTCATCGCCGCCGTCGCCGTGAGCCATAATGGTAGCGCCGCGGATGGCGTACTTGGTGCCGTTATCCAACAGGATGCCGTTAAAGTGCGTACCGCCTGCCACGAGAGTGATGCCCTCGGCGCTCTTCTCGTCGAACTTGCCGCCCACGATGGTCTCGGTGACAGAGCCGTCCTCCACGATCTTGCCGCCGTCCACCAGCAATGCCTGACGGAACCAATAACTGGCCTTCTCCTCTTCCTTTGCACCTGCCCAAGGTGCGGCGCTGGGACCACCCATGCGATAGACCTTCACCTCACGGACGGTGAAGCTTTCCTCCACCTCGTAGGTGCAGCCAGAGAGCAGATCACGCTGGACACCGTCCACCACAAGAACGAGAGCGCAGCCCTCGGCAGCGGTCATAGTGGTAGCCTTGCCGTCCACGGCGTACTCGGCGGCGGTGACGGTAGAGGCGATGGCGGTGGTAGTATAATCGTTGGCGACCTCCGTGCGGAGGATGGTAAGTTTCATGCTCATATCGGAAAATCTCCTTTCAAAAATGCACACAGCGCATACTATTTACACTGCCATTATATCACAGAAAAGGGGAATTTCAAAGGCAAAGTGCCATTTTTACCCCCGTTTTGGTAAGACAATTTCTACACTTCTGTCGAAATGCGAAACATTTTACAAGGGTTTGTTGCATGGTTTACATAATTTTATCATGGGTACTGAACGGTATTTCACGCCCCTGCACCTACCGCACACGAAACTCGCTCTTGCGATACTCAATGAGCCCCTCATCCCGCAGCTGTGACAACACGCGGCTCAAGGCGCTGCGCTCAGCCCCCAAAAACCGCGCCATGCCTTGCCTGTCGAGAGGTACGGTGAACCACGCCCCCGCTGCAGGGGATAGATCGCGGAGATAGTGCAGCACCCGCTCCCGCAGCCGCGGCTCAACGAGATAGGCGATGCGCCGCCGCTGCTGCCAGAACTTCTCACCAGTTTCTGCCAATAAATTCCGCTGCACCCGCCGCAGGGGCACAGACACCTCTCCCGCCACGGGGTACAAACCCTCCATAGGCAGCAGCAGTACCGAGGCCGCGCTTCGCGCCACCAGTGTCACGGGGCTGGGGCTGTGGGAGGCCATCAGCACATCGCCTACCACTTGTCCTGCCTCGTGGTGTGCCACCAGCTCCGCGCCGCCGTCACGGCTGTAGGCCACCGCCTCCACCGCCCCTTGCAGCACGATGCCGAGGGAATTGACCACTTCTCCTTGATGCCACAGCACCTCCCCCGCCTCATAGCGGCGCAAAATGCCCCCTGCCGCCGACACCACGGACTCGATCTCCGCTCCCGTCAAGCCGAAAAATAGAGCAGTTTTCTCCAAAATCTTCTGCATTTCCCCTGTTCCTCCCTCGATTTCGTTGCCGTTGCAACGGAATTTCTCTTACAATATGGTATGATACAGAAGAAAATCGTAAATTGCAAGTGAAAGAGAGGAATCCCCTATGAAAAAGAAAACCCTTTGGATCGCGGAAACTGCCGTGATGATCGCGCTGCTGGTGGCCTTGCAGGGCCTCACCAAGCCCGCAGGTCAGTTTGTCACAGGTTCTTGCGTCAACCTCATTTTAGGCGTGTCCACGCTGGTGGGCGGACTGTGGTGCGGCTTTACGGTGGCACTTCTCTCTCCCTTCTTCGCCTTCCTGCTGGGCATTGGCCCTGCCCTCATTCAGATCGTCCCCGCCATCGCCGTGGGCAACATTGCCCTGGTGGTGCTGCTGTGGTTCATCTGCCGCAAGAAGGTTGGCCTCAACGTCCGCTGCTACGGTGGCGCAGTGGTAGCCTCCGTGTTCAAGTTCGCGGTGCTCTACTCCCTCGTGGTGCTGCTGCTCCTTCCCCTCCTGGGTCTCCCCGAGAAACAGGTGGCCGTGATGTCCGCCATGTTCTCCTGGCCTCAGCTTGTCACCGCCCTTATCGGCAGCATCCTCGCCGTCACCATCGCTCCCGCCATCCGCAAGGCGCTGCGCCGCTAAGTTTTTCCATCGAAACTCCCCCAAATGGGGGAGTTTTTTCATTTTCTGTGACATATGTCACCGCCATCGGGTGAAAACTATGGTATGATACGAAAAAAGTACAGTAAAGGAGGGAAAGCATGACCTATCTCATCTCCTTTTTAGAGGGCATCATCACCTTCATCTCCCCCTGTCTCCTGCCCATGCTGCCCATCTATCTCAGCTATTTTGCCGGCGGCGGCGTGCGCTCTACAAAAAAGACGGTGCTGTGCGCCCTCGGCTTCGTGGTGGGCTTCACGGTGGTCTTTATGGCATTGGGGGCACTGGCAGGCACGGTGGGCAGTTTCCTAAGCCGCCACCGCACCGCCGTGGACATCGTCACGGGCGCTGTGGTCATCTTCTTCGGCCTCCACTTCCTAGGGGTCTTTAAGCTGAACCTCTTCCGCGGCAGCAGGGCAAATGTGGATACCTCCAACTTGAATTTCTTCTCCGCCGCCCTCTTTGGCATCGTCTTTTCCCTCGGCTGGACACCCTGCGTTGGGGCATTTCTCGGCTCTGCTCTCATGCTGGCCTCTCAGCAGGGCAGCGTATTGCGCGGAATGGGGATGCTCCTTGCCTACTCCCTCGGTCTCGGCGTACCGTTTTTGTTAAGTGCCGTGCTGGTGGATAAGCTGAAAACCACTTTCGACTTCATTAAGCGCAACTACCGCACCATCAACATCATCTGCGGTCTGCTGCTCATTGCCATGGGTCTTGCCATGGCAACAGGTCTCATGGGCAGATTGCTGACCCTCTTGGGATAAGGAGATACTATGGAAAAGAAAAAGTTTTTAATGCTCTTCGTCATCTTGGCGGTGGTGCTGGCGCTGGCAGTGGGCCTGTACCGCAATTTGAGTGGTCTCAGCAGCCCCATCCCCCCTGCCGCCGCCCCTGCAGACCCTCGCCCCGCCACCGACTTCACGGTGTATGACCTCGATGGCAACGAAGTCCACCTCTCCGACTTTGCGGGCAAACCCATCGTGCTGAACTTCTGGGCAAGTTCCTGTGGCCCCTGCCGCTCGGAGATGCCAGATTTCCAAACAGCCTATGAAGTCCTCGGTGAGGATGTGCAGTTCGTGATGGTCAACGTCACCGACGGTCAGTGGGACACCCTCGACACCGCCTCGGCCTACATCGCTGACAGCGGCTTCACCTTCCCCGTCTACTACGACACCACCGTGGAGGCCGCCGTTACCTACGGTGTCCGCGGATTGCCCACCACCGTGTTCATTAACGCCGAGGGCAACTATATCGCCCAGCGCAGCGGCGCCATGAGCTACGACATCCTCATGGGCGGCATCGATTTGATTTATCACCCGTAAACGTAGCAAAAAAGCACCCTTTCGGGTGCTTTTTTTGCTTTATTCCACTTCCCGTACCGTCATGAACCCGACATTCTTCCCCTTCCAGTTCACTTTCGCAGCGTGAACGCTGGCGGTGAGACGGAGGTGCTCATTGCGGATCACGGCCTCACCCCGCTCGCCTACCGCCAAATTCTCCATGGGGCAGTTCTCGCAAGGCTCACTGCGATGGTGCAGCACCTCATAGCAGGTCATACCTGCCCGCGCCTCAGGAGAGAGGCGTTTTGCCGCATCGTTGAGGAAATCGATGTGATGATTCTTGGAATCGACCATATATATCCAGTCTTTCTGCTTATCCAGCAGCATACGCAGCTTCTCCACAGAGTCCTGCAGCCGCTCCTGTGTCCGCTTCTTCAGCAGGAACACCGCCATGATCTCCGCCAAAAACTGCAGCATCCCGATCTGCTCCTTCGTCCAGAAGCGATTGACGGTGCAATCGTCAAAGCCCACGTAGCCACGGAACGCACCGTTATCATAGATGGCGCACTGGAGCATACTCTTGATACCCTGGGGCTCAAGGATGGCGCGGAAATGGGGCTCAAGATTGGCGATGTCGGTGCAGTAGAAGAGCCCGTTTTCATCATAGAGTCTGTCCCAACCTGCAATATCGTCAATATAGCTGACCTCCTGCAAGTTGTCCTTCTCGGGGGTGATGCCTGCGTTGCACCACTCGAAGGTATTGGAGCAGGTGGTGTTGTCGGCGTTGTTCTCAAAGATGTACACGCGATCCACATTCAGCTGCTCGCCCACATATTACAGCAGCTCATCAATGGTGGCAAAGAGATCGCGGCTCTCGTACAGGCGGCGGAACACGGCATGGACGAAAGAGCCGTCTGCCAAGTGAGGCTGATGATCGGAGTCAATGTCGGTGGTGGCGCGCTCGCCAATATCGGCAATGGACTCCATGGCGGGATCGTAGATGGTGTAGGTGTCCTTGCCCAGCTTCTTGGCTTGATACAGGGCTTCATCGGCGCAGCGGAACAGGGCAGTGTAGTCCCTGCCGTTTTCGGGGAAGATGGCTGCACCGATGGAGCAGGACACCGTCAGCTCGGGGGCAGTTTCCTGCATCATGGAGCGGAAGGTCTCCGCCAGCAAAGCGCAGCGGCTGTGTACCAGCTCCACCGAGGGGATGTTCTGCAGATACACTACAAATTCATCGCCGCCGATGCGCCCGATGATGTCCTTCTCGCGGAACAGCTTCTTCAGCGTTGCGCCCACCTTCGTCAGCACCGCATCGCCGTAGAGATGACCGTAAGTGTCGTTGATGGACTTAAAGTTATCCAGATCCAGCACCAACAGCGCCGACAGCTCCTCCGTGTTGGCGCTCACTGCATCGGAGATCAGCTGCTCGGTGGTTGCCTTATTAAACAGCTGCGTCAGTGCATCCCGCTCCGCCTTTTCACGGAGAGCCAGCTCAGCCCGCTTCACCGCGTCCACATCCTGCAAAATGCCGATAATGCGCTTCACCTCGCCTGCTTCATCCATCTGCACCGTGGCGCTGATCCGTGTCCAGAGGTATTTGGCGTTGCTGTCGGCGATACGCACATCGATGGACACATCACTGTGACCCTCCGTCGCCTGTCGGATGGCCTCGCGGACCACAGGCAGGTCGTCGGGATGGAAATGGGTGGCAACGCCCATTTGGGAGCCGTAATTCTTCGACACAGGTGCGTAGCCAAAGCGCTCTGCCCACTTGGGGGAGCAATACATGGTGTCGCTGGTGATGTCCCACTCAAAGACGATGCTGTTGGACAGCTCAATAATGGCGCGGTTGCGCTGGATGTCCTCTTCATAATTGCGGTAATTTTCCTTGATGCGGGTATAGTCGGTCACCGCGTGATAGACGTATACCTGTCCGTCCTCTTCAAGATACCCGCGACACTTATCCAGCACCCAGCGCATGGAGCCGTCCTTACACTTGAGGCGATACTCCATCTCGCCGCGGGAGAGGTCACGCTGCAAGCCATCCATGGCGGCAGCAAAGGCAGGCTGATCCTCTTCCCAAATCATATCGAGATATCGACCACCAAAAAGGTGGTCGATATCCTCAGTGGTGTAACCGCTGAGGGCGAACAGCTCCTCCGCGCCACCCCAAAGGGTCATCCCCTCATCGCTGCGGCAGCGTAAAGCGGCGCTGAGCAGCCCACGCAGGGCGGGAGAGGAACGGACATCGTCATGAAGCACTTCCTTTTTACCGAAGCTGCAGACCTCCGCCTCATTGACCAGCTGGTGCAGCACCAGCAGCGCCATGCGCTGCTGCTCATTCTTCGTGTTGAGCCGCAGCAGCGTCACGCGGTAGGGATGATACACATTCTCCACGGCGCTGTAAAACCGTACAAAATAGTTCCTGCGGCGCGCCCCCGAGGAGAAGAACTCCCCCTCCAGCGCCGTGCGCAGTTCCACCGCCGTGGCGGTATCCTCGGGATGTACGGCGCTGGAGAACATCGTATCCAGCAGCGCATCCACCGAGCGGTTGCCCATCATAGGCTCGACCACCGCATGGGGATTATACACCACATGGTACACCTGGTCATCCAGGTTCATCTCGATGACCGTGTCCCCCGTGTAGTGCATCAAGGTCTGATACTTCACCTGCGTCAGCTGTGCGCTGTCCAGCGTCTTTTCCTGCCATGCAGGCTTGGGCAAAGGCGCAGTGATGGTGTCGTTCTTGGGGGAATAGCCGTCGGCATAGCGGATGGCCAGCTCAGAGAACTCATTGCGCACACGCTTGAAGCACTCGTAGAGTTCGGGGGCAAATGCGCCGCACTCCCCGTTTAAGATCATGTTCACCGCCGTGGCGCAGGAGAAGGCCTTCTTATAAGACCGCTCTGTGGTCAATGCATCGTAGGCATCGGCAATGCCCACCACTTGGGCGCAGATGGGGATCTCGTCACCCTTCAGCCCCGCGGGATAGCCGCGGCCATCCCACCGCTCGTGGTGATACATGGCGATATTGTAGGCGTAGCGGAGATAGCGATCGTCGCCCATACCCTCCAAATGGTGTACCAATTCGCCGCCCACGGTGGTGTGGGTCTTCATCACCTCAAATTCCTCCGCCGTCAGCTTTCCGGGCTTATTGAGGATCGCATCGGGGATGGAGATCTTACCAATATCATGGAGGGCCGAGGCAGAGGCGATGGTGCGGATGGTGTCCTCATCCAGACCGTACTCGGGATAGTGCTTGGCAACCTCCTCCAGGAGGATGCGGGTGAAGCTGCGGATGCGCAACACGTGCTTGCCCGATTCGGTGCTGCGATGCTCAATGATGGCAGAGAGGGCGTCCATCATCACCTGATTGGCGCGCTGGATGGTCTCGCTCTGGTCTGCCACCGCCTTTTCCAGCTGCCAGCGGTAGAGATAGGCATCGATGATCACCTGCAAACGGCGGCGGGCACTGGCAGAGGAAAAGGGCTTGCCGATCACATCGGAAGCGCCGATATTGAAGGCCAGCTCCTCATCAGCCTCTCCTTCATGGGCGTCGGTAAAGATCGCCAGCGGGATCTCCTCTGCCGTACCGTGGAGACAGGCCCGCGCCAGCGCCTCCGCCGCTGCCTTCTCAGGTCTGGGGATATCCACCAGCACGCAGGCGATACAGGCGTGATTCTGCTCCAGCAGCATCATGGCCTGCTGCAGGCTCTCCGCCTCCAGCGTATCGTAGCTGTCACCGAAAATGCCCCGCAGCGCCATGCGCTCATCCGCGCCGCCTACCAGCAAAATCGTGTCTTTCAATCTGGCGACCATAATTTTGCCCACCTCTCGTCATCATTTGTCCTTGTGACCACATCTTATCATAGGAATTTCCCATGCGCAAGGGGCGGCTTTTTTCGGTAATCAATTTTTTCTTTCTTTTGAACATTGTTTTTTAAATTGTTACCGAATTTGTTACCGCGCCATGCTATAACTAAGCCATAGAATCCCACTGCGAAAGGAGGGGAGGCAATTAATGTCCATGGCAAGACGATGGATCGACGATCATCTTGCTACCGTTTGTATCGACCAATACGATGACAGCGTACTGCAGGGCAGGCTGTATCATCCGTTGGTAGAAGGCGGTCGGGCGTTTCGCAGCACCATACAGCTGCTGATGGAGATGGAACGCATCTTGGACGCATCAGAACATCCCAAAGCCTACAGCGCACGGCGCGTCTTTGCCGCCCCACCTGAACAGACGGCAGCACCCCCTTGCGAAGTGGCCTCCACGGGAGAGCGAGCAACCTTCTTCTTAAAAGTCCTGTTTCGGCAGAACGCCGGCTGGCAGGGCAGCATCACATGGGTGGAAGGAGGTCAGGAACAGAGTTTCCGCAGCGTGCTGGAGCTCCTCGGTCTTCTGGACAGTGCCCTAACGCAAACAGCAAAAGCATCCTAACAACCCCCAAATCAAAAACTAAGGAAACACAAGAAATATTCGTCAATGGCAAACCATCCGAAAGGGTGGGACGCAAAGCAAGCGGCCTAAGGTCACCCCCCCGACTATGGCGGCGCGGCTGCCGATATTTCGTCCCTAATTCAACGAAAAGGAGAACGAAATAATGGCAAACAATGTAAGAAAGTATGGTAGAAAGTTCCTCTCACTGCTGCTGATCCTCGTGATGTGCCTGAGCATGGTGCAGATCGTGGCCGCAGCCCCCGGCGGCAGCAAGGGTCACGGCGGCGGCAACACCGAGTACATCAAAGTCACGCTGAACGGCAAACAGATTTACTACAATTCCGGCAGCAGCGACAAATGGCTGGCTAACGGCATGTACGATCTGGAGTATGATTTCGATCTCGATACCGGTTACTTCTACTTCGATGTGGATGACAGCAGCGACAATATCCATCACCGGTGGGAAACCACCATCTCTCCTCCCACCGGGTATACCTTCGCCCAGTGCGAGGTTTCCCACAGCAGTGATGGTGTGAACAATCAGAGTGCGGCCTATGACAACCTGATCATCTCTATCGTCATCACCGCTCTGAAGGATGACTCCGGCAACGAAGTTCTCGTTGATTCCGATAAAGATCCCACCGCGCCCCCCAAGCCTACCGATCCCACTGATCCTACCGAGCCTACCGATCCTACCGATCCTACTGAGCCTACGGATCCTACCGATCCTACCGAGCCTACCGATCCTACCGATCCTACTGAGCCCACCGATCCTACTGAGCCTACCGAGCCTACCGAGCCTACTGAGCCTACCGAGC
>CAYTOO010000033.1:0-16922 GCA_964439545.1 uncultured Oscillospiraceae bacterium
ACTGGTGAATAACTCTGTGCTGGATGGCTTTGAGATCATCACCGAGGAGCTGCCCATCGAGGAGGCCAAGAAGAAGGGCGCCGAGGCCATGTTTGGCGAGAAGTACGGCGATGTGGTGCGCGTTGTGGAGATGGGCGATGTGTCCATGGAGTTCTGCGGCGGTACCCATTTGGACAATACGGCAAAGGTCGGCACTTTCCGTATTAAGTCCGAGGGCAGCGTTGCCTCCGGCGTCCGCCGTATTGAGGCTACCGTTGGTAAGCTGAGCCTCGAGGTCATGAATCGCAATCAGGAGATGCTGTTCCATATTGCAGGCAAGCTGAAGACCAACCCCGGTGAGGTGTCGGCGAAGATCGAGCAGCAGATGGAGGACATCAAGCAGCTGCGTGCCAAACTGGAGAAGTTCAAGGCCGAGGCCAGCCTCAACGAGGTGCGTCAGGTGCTCTCCAGTGCCAAGGAGATGGGCGGCCTCCACGTGCTGACCATGAGCCGCAGCGGCATGGATGCCAACGAGCTGCGTCAGATGGGCGACTTCCTGCGGGATAGGGATCCTGCCGTGGTGGCAGTTTTGGCCAGCGTTAACGGTGAGAAGGTAACGCTGCTGGCCGTCTGCGGTAAGGATGCCGTTGCCAAGGGCATCAAGGCCGGCGACATCATTAAGACCATTGCCCCCATCGTGGGCGGTAAGGGCGGCGGCAAGCCCGACAGCGCCATGGGCGGCGGCACCGATGTGCTGAAGGTGGACGACGCACTGGCTGCTGTGGATGACTTTGTCGCTTCCAAGCTGTAAGAAGAAAGGAGCAACTTATGCGTAACGATTGTTTGTTCTGCGCCATCGTCGATGGTGACATCCCCAGCAAGAAGGTCTATGAGGATGACCTCTGCTACGCCTTCTATGACATCGAGCCTCAGGCCCCCGTCCATTTCTTGGCCGTGCCCAAGGAGCACATCTGCTGCGCCCGAAAGATCGACGAGACCAATTCTGCGGTGGTGGCTCACTGTTTCGCCGTCATCGCCAAGATCTGCAAGGAACTGGGCTGCGAGGATTACCGCATCGTCAACAACTGCGGCGATCAGGCAGGTCAGACCGTGAAGCACCTGCACTTCCATGTGCTGTCCGGCCGCGACATGACTTGGCCTCCGGGCTAAGAAACTGAATTGGAAAAGACCGCCTTCGGGCGGTCTTTTTTCTGCACTTTTTGTTTACAGCTTCTTACTTGTTTCTACCCCGCCAATATGCTACAATATGCCAAAATGAAGGAAAGGAAGGTCACAGTACCATGGATAAAAAACAGCAGCACTATACGGTGATGGACTACCTCCGCTGGCGCGGTGATCTCACCTTTGCCGCCGACCCCTTCAACGAGGTGGATCAGCTGATTCTGTGTATCATTGCCTACCTCAATTTCCAACGTTTCCCCTCACTTGAAACGGTGCGTGCCGCCGAGGCGACACCCCTCCACACCCTCGCGCCTTTAATGCGCAGTGAGGATGAGCAGCAGGGACTTTCTCAGCTTGAGTATCTCCCTCTCCTCCGCGCCGCAGCCCAGAGCCGCCGCTTTGGTGATGTGGGCATCTTCGGCTACGTGACGGAACACGATATTTCCGAGGAAAAGCAGTTCGATGCCGTGTCCTTTGTCCTGCCCGATCGAACCATCTTCTGTGCCTTCATGGGTACGGACATCTCCATCATCGGGTGGAAAGAGGACTTGAACATGAGTTATCTTTCCGCCGTTCCCGCTCAGCGGCGGGCGGCGGAGTATGTGGAGTCTATCGCCGCTGCCAACCGCGGCAGACTGCTGCGCATTGGCGGTCACTCCAAGGGCGGTAACTTGGCCGTGTATGCCGCTCTCAACGTGTCGCCCCGCATCCAAAAGCGCATCGTGGCGGCGTATAATAACGATGGCCCGGGCTTTGCCGCCTCTCCGTGGAAAGAGGTGCGCTATCTCCCCATGGCAGAGCGCATCCACAGCTTTATTCCCGCCGAGTCCATTGTGGGTGTCCTCCTGCAGCAGCAGGAGAAGTATACGGTAGTCCACAGTGACCAGCACTTCCTCTTGCAGCATGAGCCTATGTCGTGGAGCGTCATGGGCAATCGCTTGGTCAGCCTGCCACAGCGCTCACAGTTGGGGCAGATCAGCGAGCGATTGGCGGACAAGTGGGTGTCAGAACTGAGCCTTGATGAGCGCCGCGCCTTCTGTGATGCCCTCTATGAACTCCTCAGCAACGGTGGACAGTATGCCACCTTGGAGGAGGTGTGGCAGCACGGCGGTGAGCTGCTGCGACGCTACCACGACAGCAAAGAGGAAAAGACCGCCATTCACACCGCCGCTGACCGCTTTACCGCTTTGTGGAAAGAGGAGATGAAGCGCCACGCGGAAAAGGAACTGAAAGAGGCGCGGCAGGGCATAAAGGAGACAGCCGATGCCCTGCACCGCCGTTTACTGGAGAAGAAAAAGAAGTAAGGATAGATAGAGATGGATAAGAAACAGGAATGGATCGAGCTGGTGGAGCGCAAGTCCAAGCACTACCTCAACTTGGGGGACGGCGGCTTCGATGAGAATATGAAGGCACATTTGGTGGACTGCAACTATGAGGAGCAGTCCGTTACCTACCGCTTTGAGACGCAGAAATGGCAGATCAACGAGCGTGGCGGCATCCACGGCGGCGCTATTGCGGGTATGTTCGACACTGCCTTTGGCGTGGTGGCGAATCTCACCGCAGGGGATAACGAGGCTACCACTACCGACATGACTATCTCTTTCCTCCGCGGCGTGGAACTGGGCATGGAGGTGGACTTGAAGGTCTACATTGTCAAGGCAGGCCGCAGCTTGATCCGTCAGCGTGCAGAGCTCTACGATGCCGCTAGTGGTAAGCTGCTGGCAACAGGCAGCGGCAGCTGGATGCCGTTGTAAAACCATAAAAAAAGACCCGAAGGGATGCCCTTCGGGTCGTTACTGCTTTTATGAGAAAATCCACCTATCAGCAGGGAATAGCGGAATTTCGTTACGTTGACATTAGCGCTCTTTTTTGCTATAGTATATAAGGAGTTAGCGGCTGCTAACTGTCTGTATGGTTAGGATGGCCGCTTACTATTCAAACCATGAGTTAGACTATGCTAACAGCTTCCGATTGGAGGCGTTTTATTTAACATAGTGGTTAGTTATTGCTAACTCTCATGACATACAAAATATTCTTGATGGATGGATTTTGCGTATGATGATCAACAAACGACTGATCGGCACAGTCAAGGAAAGTAAAAAATACATTGCCGGAAATGTGGTCTGCCAGTGGATTTCTCTGGCGGCGAACATTACGATGATGGGTGCGGTGGCCCGACTGCTGCAGAAATTGTATGAAGGGAGCGCGGATGCAAGGCAAATCGGCGTGACCGCGATTGTTGCTGCAGTGGCTGTAGTGGTTCGATTCATTTGTGCCACGCTGGCAAGCCGCATGGGCTATCTTAGCTCCAAGGCGGTAAAAAAGACATTGCGCGAAAGGATCTACCGCAAGCTCCTGCGGCTGGGTGCGTCCTATAAGGAGAAAGTGCAGACCTCTGAGGTGGTACAGGTGGCGGTGGAGGGCGTGGATCAGCTGGAGACCTATTTTGGTGCATATCTGCCCCAGTTTTTCTACGCTATGCTGGCACCGCTGACGCTGTTCGTTGTGTTGAGTTTTGTCAATTTTCCCTCTGCTGTGGTGCTGCTGATCTGTGTGCCATTGATCCCGGTGACCATTGTGGCGGTGCAGCGATGGGCGAAGAAACTGTTGGCCAAATATTGGGGACAGTATACGGCGCTGGGCGACACATTCCTTGAAAATCTTCAGGGCCTGACTACCACGAAGATCTATCAGTCCGATGCTTTCAAGCATCAGGAAATGAACGAGCAGAGCGAGCATTTCCGCAAAATCACCATGAAGGTGCTGACCATGCAGCTCAACTCCATCACCATTATGGATCTCATCGCCTACGGTGGCGCAGCGCTGGGCGTGATCCTTGCAGCCACGCAATTTCGGGCAGGGCACGTAAATCTGGCGGGGTGCTTGATGATCATTTTACTGGCGGCAGACTTTTTCCTTCCCATGCGTATGTTGGGCAGCTTTTTCCATATCGCCATGAATGGCATGGCGGCTTCGGATAAAATCTTCAAGCTGCTGGATCTGCCCGAGACGGAGCATAAGAGTGGTGTTGTCCCGGAGGATTGCTCTATTGAACTGCGTGATCTGCACTTTGCATATGAGCAGGAGCGTGAGATCCTCCATGGTGTGGATATGTCCTTTCCTAAGGGAAGCTTTACCGCCATTGTAGGTGAAAGCGGCTGTGGTAAGAGTACCATTGCCGCCATTCTCATGGGTCGTAACAAGGGCTACACCGGTACACTGACTGTAGGCGGTATCCCACTTTCCGAGATTTCCGAAGAAAGCTTGATGGAGAACTTCACCTACATCAGCCACCAAAGCTATCTGTTTAAAGGCACTGTTCGGGACAACCTGCTGATGGCAAATCCCTCTGCTACAGATGAAACGCTTTGGATTGCGTTGGAGCAGGTCAAGCTGGCAGAGTTCCTGCGTAATGAAAATGGTTTGGATACCAAACTGAACGAGAAGGCATCCAACCTCTCCGGCGGTCAGTGTCAGCGTCTGGCGTTGGCGAGGGCATTGCTCCACAACAGCCCCGTCTATATCTTCGATGAGGCAACCTCCAACATCGATGTGGAGAGCGAAAATGACATCATGGCGCAGATTCATATATTGGCAAAGACCAAGACGGTCATTCTTATTTCTCACCGTCTTGCCAATGTAGAGGGTGCAGACAATATCTATGTGCTGGATAAGGGCAGTATTGCCGAACACGGTACCCACGATGAACTGCTGAAAAAGAACGCTGCCTATGGACAGCTCTGGAACGCCCAGCAGGAGCTGGAACGCTATGCCAAGGGAGGTGATGCACAGTGAAACGAAGCGGATTCAAAGTGATGGCTCGTCTGATAGGTTTGGTAAAGCCTCTAACCGGCTATATGATCCTCGCCATTACCATGGGGCTTATCGGTCACCTGTGTGCTGCCTTTATCACCGTGTTCGGCGGTTATGCCGTGCTGCATGTGCTTCATCCCGAATGGTCGATGCGCCTCGGCGTGATCTTTGCTGCCGTATTGATCTTTGCACTGGTGCGCGGTTTTCTCCGCTATGCCGAACAGGCCTGTAATCATTTTATCGCCTTTAAGCTGCTGGCACTGATCCGTGATAAGGTGTTCGGTGCGCTGCGCCGCCTTTGTCCTGCCAAGCTGGAAGGTAAGGACAAGGGTAATCTCATTAACGTGATCACCTCTGACATTGAACTGCTGGAGGTGTTCTACGCTCACACTATTTCCCCCATCTGCATCGCCGTGCTGTTCAGCGTTGTAATGGTGGCCTTTATTGGCTCTTACCATGTGGCGTTGGGTATGCTGGCAGCTGCGGCCTATATCGTCGTGGGTGTTGTCATTCCCCTGGTCACATCCAAGCTCTCCGGTGATGACGGTATGAAGTTTCGCACCAAGTCCGGAGAACTGGCAGGTTTTGTGCTGGATTCCCTGCGCGGTCTTTCTGAGACCTTGCAGTATGGGCAGGGAGAAAAACGATTGGAGCAGATGAACGGACAGACCGATGCATTATCTCGGGATGAGGAGCGCATGAAGCGCACTGCGGGAAGAAACACCGCCGTTACCAATACCGTCATTTTGGTGTTCGACCTTGCCATGCTGTTCCTCTCCGCGTTCCTGTGTGATTTTACAGGAACGCTGGTTTGCACGCTGGCGCTGATGAGTTCCTTTGGCCCCTGCGTGGCACTGGCAGCTCTTGGCTCCACGCTGCAGAATACTTTTGCTGCCGGTAACCGTGTGCTGGACATTTTGGATGAAAGCCCCGTAGTGGAAGAAGTTACCGACAAAACAGAGATCAGATTTTCCGGTGCTTCTGCCGAGAATGTTACCTTTGCCTATGGCGAGGAGACCATTCTAGACGGTTTCTCTGTGGAGATCCCTGAAAACAAGATCATCGGTATTGTAGGTCGCTCCGGCTCCGGTAAGTCCACATTGCTCAAGCTGTTCATGCGCTTCTGGAAGGTGCAGCAGGGCGCGGTCAAGGTTTCCGGTCGAGATGTGGACACCATCAACACGGCTAATCTGCGCAGCTTGGAGAGTTTCGTTACGCAGGAGACACACCTTTTCCACGACAGTATCCGAAACAACCTGCGCATTGCCAAACTGGACGCCACCGACGATGAGATTATCGCCGCCTGCAAGAAAGCATCTGTCCACGAATTTATCATGAGCTTGCCCAAGGGCTACGATACGCCTGTTGGAGAGCTGGGTGACACCCTTTCCGGCGGTGAGCGACAGCGCCTTGGATTGGCGAGAGCCTTCCTTCACGATGCGCCCTTTATGCTGCTGGACGAGCCGACTTCCAATCTGGATAGTCTTAATGAGGCGGTCATTCTCAAGTCCCTCCATGAGGAGCGGGCAGGTAAGACCGTTATACTGGTGTCACATCGAAAGTCTACCATGGGCATCGTGGAAAAAGTCTACTCCGTAGAACACGGGAGGGTAAGTTGATGAACGTGCAAAGTAAGCGCCAACGGGAGAAAGAAACCGTTTCTCTGATGATCGCCGTCTACTGCCGTAAAAAGCACGGCGGTAGGGAACTCTGTCCCGACTGCGCTGCACTGGAGGCTTATGCCAGACAGCGCTCCGACAAATGCCCTTTTATGGAGACCAAGACTTTTTGCTCCAACTGCAAAGTCCATTGCTATAAACCCGACATGCGTGAAAAAATCCGGGAAGTCATGCGTTTCTCCGGCCCAAGGATGATTTTCCATCATCCTGTACAGGCGCTCCGTCATGTCATTGAGTCCAAAAAAGAGAAGAGACGACTGGAGGGACAAAAAATGAGCATTAAAAAAATTCTTTATATCATTCTCGGCTGTATCGGTGTGGGTCTCGGCGCTGTGGGTGCTGTTGTCCCCATGCTGCCCGCATTTCCGTTTCTAATGCTGGCGGCCTTCTGTTTTGCAAGAAGCTCCGAAAAGCTGGACCGCTGGTTCAAGAGTACGAAGCTTTACAAAAACAATTTGGAAGACTATGTGGCAGGGCGTGGTATGACATGGAAAACCAAGATCCGTGTGATGATCACCGTTACCTGTCTCATGAGTATCGGATTTACTATGATGGCCATGAAATCCGTGTGGATCGGCTGTAATGTGCTGGTGTGCGTATGGGCCTTCCATATTCTATATTTCTGCTTCGGTGTAAAAACCATGACGGCTGCGAGGGAAGCGTGACGAAGTATTTCCTTAAAAATACCCGTAACTCTTTAGACAAACAAAACGCCCCGAAGGGATTTCCCTTCGGGGCGTTGCTATGTTGTTACCTTCTTCGCCCCTTGTAGGAGAAACCGAAGATGAGGCCGCAGATGCCGCCCACAATGTGGGTCAACTGAGAGACGGTGTCGCGGTTTAAAATGCCGTCCAGCAGCTCACCGCCCAAGTAGAAGATCACCACAAGGATCAGCGTGATGGGGATGCCCTCTTTCCGCATCTCCGTGAAGGAGGACAGGACGATCATCATAAAGACGATGCCGCTTGCGCCGAGAAGGGCGGTGTTGGGGAAGAACACGAACTGCACAAGACCTGTCACCAGTGCCGTCAGCAGGATGGAGAAGAAAATGGTGCGGTGACCGTACTTTTCCTCCACCACAGGGCCAACCAGCAGCAGGAGCAGCATATTGTTCATATAGTGGCTATAGTCCGCGTGACCCAGCACATGGGTGAACAAACGCAGATAGGTCAGCGGATCGCCCAGAGAGGAGCGATAGACGCTGAAATAGCGATAGGTGGTCGCGCCATCCGTCCAGTTGCCCAAAAACAGGGCGATAAGGGAGAGGAGGGCGAAGGTCAGCAACACAGGGGCGTTAAAGCGGATCACAATGCGTCTCACACACAATACCTCTTTTCAAAATCTCTTGTAAGTAGTATACTACATTTGACGAAATTTGTAAACGGGGGCGAAGGCAAAATGAAGAAACGCTGGAAGATCCTGATTGGCATTGTGGCGCTGTTGCTGCTGCTTGTCATCGGCTATGTGGTCTATGTGCTGACCTCCTACCACCGCATTGGCGACATGCTCTTGGCGGCGGAGAACAACTCAAAGAGTGCGGAATTTGCCGAGGTGCAGAAGGACACGGAGTATTCCGCCATGTCCTACAACATCGGCTTTGGCGCATATGAAGAGGACTTCGGTTTCTTCATGGACGGCGGCACAGAGTCGTGGGCATGGAGCGAGGAGCGTTTGACGGAGAATCTCATGGAGATCGGCGAACTGCTCCGCACTGCTGATGCTGACTTCTATCTCCTGCAGGAGGTGGATCGTGACTCCACCCGCAGCTACCATGTGGATGAATTGAACCTCCTTGCCCCCTACATGGGTGATCGCGCGACTATGTGGGCGCAGAATTACGATTCGCCCTTCCTCTTCTATCCCTTCACCCAGCCCCACGGCAAGTCCGTGTCGGGCATCACCACCGCCTCCAAGTATCTCATCCACGATAAGCAGCGCATTGAACTGCCCATTGAGGAGAGCTTGATGAAGCTGGTGGATCTCGACCGCTGCTATAGCCGCTGCCGCATTGCTGTGGCGGGCGGGGGAGAGATGGTGCTGTATAATCTGCACCTGTCGGCCTACACCTCTGATGGCGTAGTGGCGGTGGAGCAGCTGGAACTGCTGATCGCCGACATGGCGGCAGAGGCGGCCAAAGGCAACTATGTGGTCTGCGGCGGTGATTTCAACAAGGATCTGCTGGGAGATTCCTCTCAGTACTTCGGCGTGTCGGGGGAGGACTACACTTGGGCGCAGCCCCTGCCCGAGGGCATCTTTGAGGGCACGGGTCTCCAACTGGTCGCCCCCTTGGATGAAAATAACCCCGTTCCCACCTGCCGCAATGCCGATGGCCCTTATAACCCCGACCAGTTCGTGCTGACCATCGACGGATTCATCGTCTCGGAGAATGTGGAGGTGGTCTCGAGCGCCGTGGTGGATACCGCCTTTGCCTACTCCGACCACAACCCCGTGACTATGACCTTTAAGCTGAAATAAGTGCAAAACCAAAAACACCTTGCCACGAGGCAAGGTGTTTTGTCGTTTGTGGAGGGGTAAAAGAGTAGGGGAATGTGGTAGTAGTACCATTTGTGGTTTTCTGTTTATTTTGACGTGATTTCGCTATGGCGAAAATTCCCAAGGGCGCGAGAAAAAGACCGCCGAATATTGCCGATTGTCACAGAAAACAAAAGGAATACCCTAATTTTTCCAATTTTATCTTGACAAACGATGTGGATGGGTGTATACCTATGCGCATAAAGAGAATAAATATTCGCTATGGAGGATAAAAAATGGATATTGTGCAAATTGCTCAGCAATATTATGCATACTTCCTGCGAGGGACACAGACCACTATCGTGGTCGCGCTCATTACGGTGCTGTTGGGCAGTGTGCTTGGCTGTATCATCGCACTGATGCGCTTGTCCGGTTGGAAGCCGTTGGTTTGGTTTAGTAAGCTCTACATCACCGTTATCCGAGGGACACCGCTGTTGGTACAGCTCTACATTGTCTACTATCAGTTGGATTTTTTGCCTTATCCGGAAGGAGTGCTGCTGGGTGTGGAGTTGGAACGTGTTATCCCCTGTGTAATCGCACTGTCCATAAACTCGGCGGCCTATGTGGCGGAGGTGATCCGTGCCGGAATTCAGGCGGTAGATCGAGGGCAGATGGAAGCGGCACGCTCTTGTGGTATGACCTCTTGGCAGGCGATGCGCTACATCGTGATGCCGCAGGCAATCAAAAATATTCTGCCAGCCATCGGTAATGAGTTTGTTACCATGGTGAAAGAGACATCCATTATCCAGTACTTCGGTATCAGTGATCTGATGTATAATAACGGCATCGTGGTTACCGCAACCTATAATCCGCTGCCCTGCTACTACATCTCCGCCATCATCTATTTGGTACTGAATATTATTATGGGCAAAGGACTGAATATTTTCGAAAGGAGGATGCAGAGAAGTGGGCACTGAGACGATTTTTCAAATCAACAATCTGTGCAAGAACTTTGGAGAGTTGAGTGTTCTCAAGGGGATCGACGAGACGGTAAACAAAGGAGATGTTCTGGCGATTATCGGTCCATCTGGTTCGGGAAAGTCCACCTTTATCCGCTGTCTCAATCTGCTGGAAACACCTACTTCCGGCACCATCCTCTACAAAGGAGAAAATATCACAAGCCCCGGTTTCAATGTAAACATCCACCGTCAAAAGGTGGGAATGGTGTTTCAGCAGTTCAATCTGTTTAACAACCTCAGTGTGCTGGAAAATGTCACCATCTCGCTGCAGAAGGTAAAGAAGCGAAGTCGTGAGGAAGCAGAATCCAAGGCTATGGCGCTGCTCAAGCGCGTGGGACTTGCCGACAAGGCGGCAGCGTACCCCTCGCAGCTCTCCGGTGGACAGAAGCAGCGTATCGCTATTGTCCGCGCCTTAGCGCTGGAGCCGGAAGTCTTGCTGTTTGATGAGCCGACCTCCGCCCTTGATCCGGAGATGGTGGGTGAGGTGCTGCATGTCATCAGCGATTTGGCTGAAGAGGGTATCACCATGGTGGTGGTGACCCACGAGATGGGCTTTGCTCGTAAGGTAGCCAGCCGAGTCCTGTTTATGGACGAGGGTTGTATCGCCGAGGCGGGGACAGCGGAGGAGATCTTTGATCATCCCAAGAACCATCGCACGCAGGAATTCCTGTCGAAAGTCATTAATGTTATTTAAAATTACAACGAAAACGATTCGAAAGAAGAAAGGATAAACCTATGAAAAAGCAACTGTTTGCCGCATTTTTGGCCCTTTGTATGATGCTGACACTCACTGCCTGCGGAAAGCCGGCTGATGATACGGATGCTACTGCGGGAAATGATACCGTGGAAGAACTTCAGTTTTATACGACCGCAGAGAAATCCATTGAGGAACTGGTCAACACCGAGGATGGCTCGACCAATATGAAGGTGATGCTGGACTACGACAGCATGTCTGCCGAGGCGCAGGCCAGCTGGGATGAATTGAAGGCTGCCGGTAAGATCGTGATGGGTACATCTGCCGACTACGCACCCTTTGAGTTCCATAAGGATATTAACGGCAAGGACACCATTGTTGGCTTTGATCCCTATATCGCGCAGATCATCGCCAACTCTCTCGGCGTTGACCTCAAGATCGTAGATATGAGCTTCGATAACATTCTGATGAGCCTTGATCAGGGTGCGTTCGACATGGGATATTCTTTCATTGTGACGGAAGAGCGGCTTTTGTCTGCCGATTTTACCGATCCCTACTACAACGGAGTGATGGTACTTGTGATCCGCACAGAGGATGCAGACAAGTATACTTCTTTGGATGATTTCAAGGGTCTTCCTGTTGCCGGTCAGCTGGGCGCGATCCAGGAAACGCTGGCGAAGGAGGTCTCCGGTGAGGATACCGCTATCCTGCTTAAGAGCGTCGTCAATGAGATCCTTGAGCTGAAGAGCGGAAAGGTCGAAGCTGTTGTTCTGGATAACACCACTGCAACCGGCTATGTTGCAGTGCATGAGGATCTTATGATCTGTGAGTATGAATTGCCCTATGAGTCCACCGGTACCTGCATTGCGGTTCAGAAAGGGGACGTTGGTATGCAGGAACTGCTGAACACCATTTTGGATGGTATGACAGAGGAAGAGGTCATGACCCTTATGGGCTCTGCGCAGATCCTGTCCGGATTTACCGGTGAGCTGGAATAAGAGAATATGAATTGAACGGAGAAATTACCATGAAAGAATATTTTGAGTTTGATTTAGAGAAGGAATTGCAGGAACGTAATCGGAAAGAATACGGTATGATCCATCTGGCTCAGCGCCCCAACGGAAGCTACATCAACTTTCCTATCATGCTCGTCGTTGGAAAAAATGACGGTCCTGTCATTCTTGCTGATGCCTGCAATCACGGCGATGAATTTGAGGGAATGGAGGGCATCTTGGAGGTTTTTGGGAAATTAGATCCCGAAACGATGTCCGGCACGTTTATCGGCATCCCTGCGGTCAATATGGAGGCCTTTGCCGAGGGAAAGCGTTATAACTCCATCGATCTGGTTCCTGTGGATATTAACCGTATCTATCCCGGAAGCCCCAAGGGTTCCATGACTGCCTATATTACCAACTGGTATGCTGAGAACATTCTCAAAAAGGTCGATGCACTCATTACGCTCCACGGCGGCGGCACTTATACGTATATTGAGCCGCTGGCTCTTTACACCGAGGGTGATTCGGATGTTTGTCGTGTGGAAAAGGAACTCTGTGAACTCTTTGGCTTCAAAGTGATGTGGGCTAACGACTATTTTGAAAAGGGCAGCGGCATTCAAGATGAATATATGCTGGAACAGAATATCCCTGCCATCTGTGTGGAAGTGGGTGGCCAGTGTACCCGTCTTGATAAGCGTGAACTCTATGCCTCTCAGATCTCTGAGGGCCTGCTCAATGTTATGAAGTACTTTAAGGTCATCGAGGGAGAGGTCCATAAGACAGAGGGACTGAAGCATTATCATGTTGACTATGTCTATGTAAACGAAGGTGGTGTCGTCAAGAACTTAAAAAAGACGAATGATACTGTGAAAAAGGGAGAAACAATGGCGATCATCACCAATATTTTCGGTGAGGAGATCGACCGTGTGATTGCCCCTTGCGATTGCACCGTGATCCTGCACTGGACATTCCCTGTCTGCCAGCCCCACAGTTGGATATTCCTCATCGGAAAGCCCATTGAGGGTTGATGCAGGATCATTCTAAAAGCGGTTAAACAAAAATATTCTCCGGCTCAGTGGAGTCGGAGAATATTTTTATCTATGAATCGCAAAGACGGGGAGGGAATCCCGCAGTGAGGCTTGGCCTGCATAGGTGACCTCCACCACCCGCTTTTCGCCGTCCCATAGGAGAAGGCGCTCTTCGCCGTTCTCCTGCCAGTAGTGGGCACTTTCGTAGCCCTCCACGGTGACGGTATCGGCCTCGGGGTGCTCCTTTGCCACCTCATTGGCGTAACCCTTGGCAAGCCAGCGCCATTGGGTATCGTGGTATTCGAGGATGTAGACCCACTCAATGTCACTTGCTGCCGCAGCAGTTCTTCATCAGTGTTGATCTCCACGGCATCGGGACGGGCGGCGGCGTAAATGTCGAAGTTGTCAAAGAGCGTAGCAATGTATTCCCAACCCAAGTCATCGAAGGTAGCGCGGCGCTCTTCTAAATCGGGGACTTTGTTGGGGAGAACATCGATGCGGTAGCGGGTGAGGGTGGTATCATCGGGGCGCGTAAAGTAGAAATGCATCCCGTCAATGGAGTCGAGCCGCCAGCCCTCCCGCGCCTGTTCGTCCAACCAACCCTCAATGGCATCAATTTCGCAGCCATCGTAGGGGAGAAGCAGTTTTCGTTCACTTGCCAACGCTGCTCACCTCCCGTACAGTTCCTGCAAACGGGGATAGAGATCGGTCGCGCCGTTGTAGTTCACATGAATGACGGTGTTGCCATCGCGGAGGAAGAGGTGCTGCTGACGGAAGGGCGGCAGATCCTCAATGCCTGTGAGATCCAGCTTTGTCCAAGCATACTGTTCTGCTCTTGTCATCTCATAGGCACAGTACCAAGCTTCATCCCAACCACTGATGTCCACTTGCCGCCACGGCTCGTCGGATTCAAAGGCAAGTGCTTCCTGTAGATACGGTTCGACCCACGCCGTGATGCGAATATCACAAAGATATACAACATAGTGATACGGTATGTAGCTCCAATTCGCGGGCATCTCCACGGACTCTGCATCGCGGCGGTAGGTGGTGTAGTCATAGAGGAGATAGCTGCCACTGTGTGCCCAAATATCGTGAGGCTGAAGATTGGCGTACTCTTCGGGGTTGATAACGGACAAGTCCGTTACAGGACAGGGATTATTCTCGATGCGCTCATTGTCGTTGCCGTTGAAGAACACCGCAAGGACAAGGCAGCCGAGAATGATTGCCGCGCAGGTGATGAACAGATATTTCTCAGGGCGTTTTCTTCGCTTGATTTCTGCGGCGGTGTGATGTTCTCTTTGCAGAAGATAGCGCTTTTTTACATTTCGCAGCCGCTTAAATCCTGCAATCAACAGCACGATCCACGCGCTTAGTAAGAGAAGATCAAACAAGAGGAAAATGCCATTACTCAACAGGTAATCATAGGGGCCTGCATAAGCATTGAGATAGGAAATCTGAAACTGCTGATAGCACCAATAGAGAATAAGTGCGCACACTGCGATCAAACCTATGCGCCTGTTCCGTACCGCGCGGTCAATGACGCTCCGCAGGACATCCTCATCGGTGTTGATCTCCACGGCATCGGGGCGCACCGCCTGATAGACATCAGCCTGTGCGTTAATGCTGTCCACGAATTCCCAACCCGACTGGGCAAAGGTGGCGCGGTACTCGTCATCGTGGCTAATACCCCGCTCAGGCTTTACATGGATGCGATAGCGGGTGAGAGAGCCTGTAGAGGGGACAAAGAGGGCGCGACCAAAGCCCGAAATACTCACGAGGCGCAAGCCCTGCTGCACATGTTCATCAAGCCAGCCCTCGATGGCATCTACCTCAAACCACTGGTAGGGGATGCGCTCGGTGACACTGTTCTTCATGTCTTACGCCTCCTTCCTAAAAGGGGTGTACTCCTGTTCTTCAGCCTCCATATCCGCCACTTGGCGGCGCAAGCGGGCGCATTCGGCTTCATATAGTGTGCGCCCTTGTTCCGTAATTTCGTAGGTGCGGCGGCGACCCTCGGTGGCCACCTCATGGAGCATCCCGCTCTCCGTCAGCTTGGGGAGAATGGTGTACAGTGTCCCCGGGCCCAAGGCCACGCGGCCCAGTGTGCGGCGATTGACCCATGTAACAATATCCGCGCCGCAGAGGTTTTGACGATTCAGCGCCATCAGCACATAGAACATGGGCTCGGACAGCGTTTCCAATGCTTTCTTCGGCATTATACCCGCTCCTTTCAAAGCAATATCGTTTCACGATATTATAGTAACATCGTGAAACGATATTGTCAATAGGTGAATAAAAATCACACGAAATTCACAGAAAATTCAAAAAAAGCTTGCAATGTGTCGATAGGTGTGCTATACTTCCCCCATCAAGCGAATACTGCCCTATGAACCTTCCAGAATCCTTGCAGAAACTGGTGGGGGAGGGGACTCTGGAGAATCCCATTGAATTGGGTGCCGAAGGTGTAAGGCGCACCGTGCGCTGAATCTCTCAGGCAAAAGGACAGAGAACGCAAGAGCTTTCTTGCGCGTCTGCATCTCCGGAGTTGCTGATATTCAGCAGCTCTTTTTATTTTGTAGGAGGAAAGAAATCATGCAAGCTATTGAAAACGCACTGTATCCCATTATTTGTGACATTAACGGCTACGTGTCCAACTACGTGCTGGTGTTCCTGCTGGTGGCCGTCGGTGTTTGGTTCACCATCCGTACCCGCTTCGTGCAGGTTCGCTGCTTCGGCGAGGGTATGAAGAAGCTGTTCGGCAACATCTCCCTGCGCGGTAAGAAGTACGAGTCCGGTATGAGCTCCTTCCAGGCTGTGGCTACCGCCATCGCCGCACAGGTCGGTACCGGTAACATCGTCGGTGCTTCCGGCGCTATCCTGCTGGGTGGCCCCGGTGCTATCTTCTGGATGTGGGTCATCGCCTTCTTCGGCATGGCTACCATCTACGCTGAGGCTACCTTGGCACAGAAGACCCGCTCCATCGGCTCCGATGGCGAGGTGCGCGGCGGCCCTGTGTACTACATCACCCACGCCTTCAAGGGTGGCTTCGGTAAGTTCCTTGCCGGCTTCTTCGCCGTGGCCATCGTGCTGGCTTTGGGCTTCATGGGCTGCATGGTGCAGTCCAACTCCATCGGCGAGTCCTTCAACACCGCCTTTGGTATCCCCACCTGGATCGTTGGTGTGGTGCTGGTTGTGATCTGCGCCATCATCTTCCTTGGCGGCGTACAGCGTCTGGCCTCCGTCACCGAGAAGCTGGTGCCCGTCATGGCCGTTGTATTCCTGTTGGGTGCCGTCATCGTGCTGATCGCCCGTATCCAGTATCTCCCCGCCACCTTCGGCATGATCTTCAAGTATGCCTTCCAGCCTCAGGCCATCATCGGCGGTGGCTTCGGTGCTGCTATTAAGGCTGCTATCTCTCAGGGTGCTAAGCGCGGCCTGTTCTCCAACGAGGCAGGTATGGGTTCTACTCCCCACGCTCACGCTCAGGCCAACGTGGATCATCCCCACGATCAGGGCGTCGTCGCTATGATCAGCGTGTTCATTGACACCTTCATCGTCCTGACCCTCAATGCTCTGGTCATCATCTCCACCCTGTACACCAAGGATGGCCCCCTGTACGAGTGCGGCGCCGCTGCTGCCAGCACCGTGCTGACCAAGACCAACCTCGCTCAGACCGCTTTCGGTACTGTCTTTGGTGAGCGTTTCGGTGCTATCTTCGTGGCAATCTGCCTGTTTTTCTTCGCATTCTCCACCGTGCTGAGCTGGAACCTGTTTGGCAAGATCAACGCTAACTATCTCTTCGGTAAGAAGTCCACAATTGTATATTCTGTAATTGCAGTTGTTTTCATTTTCGTCGGTTCTATCGTTCAGGAAAACGAGCTTGTATGGGTAACACAGGATACCTTCAATCAGTTTATGGTTATCCCCAACGTAATTGCAATGTTCGCACTCACTAAAACAGTTGTTAACTGTGTACCCAAGAAAAAGAAATAAAACTTAAGACCGCAGTTTTCACTGCGGTCTTTTTTTATTGTCAAAATCACTCTTGACATTTTGCGACT